>NZ_JAGKJL010000037.1:0-94899 GCF_020329495.1 Bradyrhizobium australafricanum
CTCGGGACGACGCTTTGCGTCGCTCGTCGCGCGTCGGCCTAAGAGCGAGCTTTGCTCGTCTCGACCCTCGCAAGCGGGAGAGGGAGCCCTTGCACCACTGCCGCCGCCACATTGCTCCGAGAGCAATTCCAGCATGGCCGCGCGACTGACCACGCGCTAGAAGCGTGCGCATCCCTCGCGAGACCTGTCATGCCCCACACCTCCGCTTTGCTCGGCTTTGCGCTCATCTGCCTTGGCATGGTGCTGACGCCGGGGCCGAACATGATCTACCTGATCTCGCGCTCGATCACGCAGGGGCCTGCGGCGGGCATCGTCTCGCTCGGCGGCGTGGCGCTCGGCTTCGTGTTCTACATGCTGTGCGCGGCATTCGGCATCACCGCATTGCTGTTTGCGATTCCCTACGCCTATGACGCGCTGCGCTTTGCCGGCGCGGGCTATCTGCTCTGGCTGGCGTGGCAGGCATTGAAGCCCGGCGGCCGCTCGCCGTTCCAGGTCAAGGCGCTGAAGGTCGACGGCCCGCGCAAGCTGTTCGCGATGGGCTTCGTCACCAATCTGCTCAACCCGAAGATCGCGATGCTTTATCTGGCGCTGCTGCCGCAGTTCATCGATCCCGCCGGCGGCAGCGTGCTGACGCAGTCGCTCGCGCTCGGCTCGATCCAGATCGTGATCAGCGTCAGCGTCAACGCGATGATCGCGCTCGCCGCCGGCTCGATCGCGGTGTTCCTCGGCACCCGCCCGACCTGGCTCCTGGTGCAACGCTGGCTGATGGGCACGGTACTGGCGGGGCTGGCGATGAAGATGGCGCTCGAGGCGCGGCGGGCCTAATCTTCTTACCTCGCCCCGCCTGCGGGGAGAGGTCGGATCGCATCGTCAGATGCGATCCGGGTGAGGGGGACTCACCACGAATTCAATTCTCACCGTCTTTGCGGCACTGCCCCTCACCCCAACCCTCTCCCCGCAAGAGCGGGGCGAGGGAGAAGATCAATCCAGCTTCGCCTCCATTCCCCGCTTCGTCGCCGGGCGGGCCATCAGCGTCTCGTACCAGCGCTTGACATTGGGGAAGTCTGATAGCTCGACCTTGTGGCGCGGATGGCGCCAGGCCCAGCCGAGGATGGCGAAATCGGCGACCGAGAGATCGCCGGCGACGAATTCGCGCCCCTGAAGCCGGCGGTCGAGCACGCCGTAGAGCCGCCGCGTCTCGCCCATGTAGCGCTTCAGGCCGTAGGCGCGGTCCTGCTCGTTCTCCAGCGCGATGAAATGGTGCACCTGGCCCGGCATCGGGCCGAAGCCGCCCATCTGCCACATCAGCCACTCATAGACCGGAATCCGCTCCGCCAGCGGCTTCGGCAGGAACTTGCCGGTCTTCTCGCCGAGATAGAGCAGGATCGCGCCGGACTCGAAAATGCTGACCGGCTTGCCGCCCGGCCCATCCGGATCGACGATCGCGGGGATCTTGTTGTTCGGACTGATCGCGAGGAAAGCGGGCGCCATCTGCTCGCCCTTGCTGATGTTCACCGGGATCACCTTGTAGGGCAGCCCCATTTCCTCCAGCGCCACCGAGATCTTGCGGCCGTTGGGGGTGTTCCAGGTGTGCAGCTCGATGGTCATTTCCGCTTCCCGTGCAAGTGTTTGGGCAAGTTCGGCCGAGTGTTTGGCGTCTGCTTACGGGGAACGGAACGGCCGCACAACCGCGCTTTGCGGAAAGCACGCCCGCGGAAATCGCGGCTTGGGCACTGTTGACGGCCCGATTTCCACGCTGGAATGTGCCGGTAAGCGTGGATAGATTGCCGCCCGCCTCAAACCCTCAAGGGAAAAAGTCTTTGTCCAAATCAGCCTCCCGCGCCCGCCTCGCCGAGATCATCCGCAAGCGCTCGTTCGGCCGCGGCGAGATCACGCTGGCGTCGGGCCGCAAGAGCGACTTCTATTTCAACCTGAAGCCGACGATGCTCGATCCCGAGGGCGCGGCGCTGCTCGCCGAGCTCACCTATGAAGCGCTGAAGGACGACAAGCTTGATTTCGTCGGCGGGCTCGAGATGGGCGCGGTGCCGCTCGCCGGCGCCATCGCGCAACTGTCCTGGCTGAAGGGCCACCCGATCGCGGCGTTCTTCGTGCGGAAGAAGCCGAAGGAGCACGGCGCGAAGCTGTCCGTCGAAGGGCTGGCGAAGGGCGAGAGCCTTGCGGGCAAGCGCATCGTCATCGTCGAGGACGTCACCACGACGGGCGGCTCGGCGCTGAAGGCGGTGGAAGCCGTGCGCGAGGCCGGCGGCGAGATCGCCCTGGTCTTCACCATGGTCGACCGCGAGGAAGGCGCCACCGAGACGTTCGCCGAAGCCGGGCTCCAATTCCGCGCGCTGTACAAGGCGGGCGAGTTCCTGAAGGACTGACGGTCTCTCTTCTCCCTCGCCCCGCTCTTGCGGGGGCGAGACGAGCGAAGCTCGCTCTTAGAGGGTTGGGGCTCTCTCCCCGCTTACAGCTGTTGAGAGAGCTGTACTGGATCGATCCGCGAGCTCGCTTCGCCTCTCCCGCTTGCGGGGGAGGCCGGATCGCATCGTCAGATGCGATCCGGGTGGGGGCTCTTTCCACGAGTCCCATCGCCGTGAAACCCCCACCCCAACCCTCCCCCGCAAGCGGGAGAGGGAGCGCAGTACCGATGCCGTTGCACCTCAAACCCCATATGCGATAGCCCGCCGCAAGCGGGGCGAGGTGAAAGGCAGTCCGCGCGGTGCGCGTTTCATGTGACGCCGTCACCCTCAATCAATCGCTCGTTTACCATCCCGCCTTAAGGTGAATCCGCCGGGGCAGCTTGTCGCCGCGGCGTGGCGCGTCGGGTGGAGTTGGCGTTGCGTACAGAGTTGAGTGATCGGCGCATGCGGCGCCGCGTGATGCTGGCCGCCGCAGCCTTTGCGGGTTCCATCCTGGTGGTGCCCGCGCCTGCCTCGGCCGAAGGGCTGTTCGACTTCTTCTTCGGCGGTTCCCAGAAGCAGCAGGGCCGGCAGACGCCGCCGCAGGCCAATTTCTTCGCCGATCCGTTCGGCCTCAACCAGCAGGCTGAGCGGCAACCGTCCGCGCCCATCTCGGCGCCGCGCGTGGCCGGTTCCGGACCGGCGTATTGCGTGCGCAGCTGCGACGGCAAATATTTTCCGCTGACGATGCGCGGCAACGCCACTCCGGCGCAGCTTTGCCAGGCATTCTGTCCGGCGAGCGCGACCAAGGTCTATTACGGCAGCCATATCGACAGCGCCGCATCGACCGCCGGCGAACGCTACGCCGACAGCGAGAACGCCTTCGCCTATCGCAAGGCGTTGCGCGCCGACTGCACCTGCAACGGCCGCGACCCGGCGGGGCTCGCGCCGGTCGACCTCGCGCTCGATGCCTCGCTGCGCGCCGGCGACGTGATCGCGACCACCGACGGCCTCGTCGCCTACACCGGCATCCGTGTCGGCAACGAGCAGTCGTTCGACTTCACGCCGGTTGCCTCCTATCCCGGACTGACTTCGGCGGTCCGCGCGCGGCTCGGCGAAATGAAGGTCGCCCCGGTCAGCGCCGAGATCGCCGGCGACGCGCCGCTGCCGGAAACCAGAAGCGATGTCGCGCCGTCGCCGCCGTCGTCTGTTGCGCCGAAGGGCAACGCCGCAAAGCCCGCCAAGCGGGCCGAAGCGAACTGACGGCGCGAGCCGTCATTCCGGGCGATGCGAAGCGTCGAACCCCAATTCGCAATTGCGAATTGTGGAATCTCGAGATTCCGGGTCTGGTGCTAACGCACCATCCCGGAATGACAGGATAACAAACGGCTACCGCGCCACGATCACGCCGATCACGTTCGGCGCGGCCATGTATTTCTCCTCGATCGCGGCCCGCGCGGCCGCGCGGTTCTCCGGATTGAGGATGCCGCGCTTCTCGGCGAGGATCATCCAGCAATAGCCCCACCAGTCCGTCAGCATGCCGTGGTCGTCGACGAGATCATAACCCTGCTCGCCGGCGAAGATCCGCGCATGCGCTTCATCGAGCGAGTCGAGCCAGGCGTGATCCTCGTCCGAGAACAGCTCGTCGCTGAAATCGTCCGTGGTGTAGCCCCAGATCGACATGCAGACCGCGTTGAACTCGCGATCGAGCTGGTCGTCGTCGATCGGCTGGCGGCGCGAGGCCTGGTGCAGCCGCGACAGCGACCGCGCGAAATCGGCAATCCGGGTCAGGGCGAATTGATCGAAGGCGATGGTGGACATGTAGTCCTCGCAGAGACTGAAAGACCATAGATATTGTGTCGGCACAGGCACCGAATCACAATGATATATCAAAGACTTGCTAAAGCGTTCTTAATTCGTTCTGATTGGTTTAATGATCGTTCCCGGACGTCGTCCTGGCGAAAGCCAGGGCCCATTACCCCAACAGGCCGACATCTCGCGAGATTGGGCCAAACGATGAGCGCTGCAAGCAGCTACTACGTCTACATCCTCGCAAGCCGGCATCACGGCACGATCTATATCGGGGTCACCAACGATGTCGGCGCGCGGCTTGAATTGCATCGCTCCGGTCGAGGCTCCAAGTTTGTGTACAAATACCAAGTCTTCCGCCTCGTCCATGTCGAGGAATTCGCCACGCCGCAGGAAGCGATCGCCCGCGAGAAGCAGCTGAAGTTCTGGAAGCGCGACTGGAAGATCAAGCTGATCGAAGCAGAAAATCCGGATTGGAACGACCTGTCGGGCCTCATCTGACTATTGGGGTAATGGGTCCTGGCTTTCGCCAGGACGACGATGCGGCGCGAGCGAGCATCATGGCCCCGTCGCGCGCGGATGCTGCCCGCAAAGCAATTCGGGCCGCTGACCAGGTCAGCGGCCCGTTGAAAATGGCTTCGGAATGAAATGCGTCGGAGCTGAAAAACGTGCCCGCCCCACGAGCGACAGCTGTGTTTGTAAAGAACCCGTTAAGGCTTGGAAATCCGTATCACCACGGTGTTTCGGATTGAGCGTGAAAGCGCGTTGCGCGGCCGCTCAATTCGCTGCCGAGAGCAGCTTGTCGCCGCAGGCATTCGCGAAGAACTTGCCGCCGCATTGCCGCTTGATGGCGGCGCAGCGTGCGGCGGGCGATGCGTTCTGCGCCACGCTGAAGCCGCAACTCAGGCCGTCGGCGCTGCGGCCCGGTCTGCCCGCTGCATCGGCTGCGCTGGTCGCCGTGATGCACACCACGAGCAACGCCGCGGCCGCGATTTCGATCAAGAGTCTCATCACGCATCCTCCGGTCAATTGTCGCGAAATCCCGGCTTCTGCAGCGCCATCGTAGCACCCATGACCGCTGGTCCGGAAGGTTCCCGAAGCGGCCCGGTCCTTGCATAAATCACGGCAGCGCTGTGTATGGCACCGTCCCTGACGGTTTCGATTGCCATGCAAGGCGGGTATCATTGCGCCGGAGCGTGATCGGAAGGCCGCGGAACCGGGATTTCCGGGGGAACCATGCTCGACCAATGAGATGAGAACATGAGCGGGCCATCGCGTCGTGTTCCGGTTTGAACGGCAGGGATTGG
Source organism: Bradyrhizobium australafricanum (assembly GCF_020329495.1). NCBI lineage: Bacteria > Pseudomonadati > Pseudomonadota > Alphaproteobacteria > Hyphomicrobiales > Nitrobacteraceae > Bradyrhizobium > Bradyrhizobium australafricanum. Next base: position 5,519 of record NZ_JAGKJL010000037.1, read on the forward strand.
GCGCGTTGCAGGAACAGACAAACTACCCGGCATTGAACCAGCCGATCGACGAGCTGGCGCTGACCGAGATCAAGAGCGCGATCCTCGCCAAGCTCCGGCTTGCGATCGGCAAGGACGCCACCGTTGCGACCAGACGCGACTGGTACAAGGCCGCGGCACTGACGCTGCGCGACCGCATCGTGCACCACTGGCTGACGGCCGAGAAGCAGAGCTACGACGCCGGCGCCAAGCGCGTCTATTATCTCTCGCTCGAGTTCCTGATCGGGCGCCTGTTCACCGACGCGCTGAACAATATGGGACTACTGCCGCTGTTCGAGGCGGCGCTCGGCGACCTCGGCGTCGATCTTTCGGACCTGCGCAAATGCGAGCCGGATGCGGCGCTCGGCAATGGCGGCCTCGGGCGGCTTGCGGCCTGCTTCATGGAGAGCATGGCGACGCTGGCGATCCCCGCGACCGGCTACGGCATCCGCTACGATTTCGGCCTGTTCCGCCAGATCATGAACCATGGCTGGCAGCAGGAATATCCCGATGAATGGCTCGCCTTCGGCAATCCGTGGGAATTCCAGCGGCCGGAGGTGGTCTACAACGTCCACTTCGGCGGCAATGTCGAGCATGTCGACGACCGCGGCCGCGACCGCGCCACCTGGCATCCGGCGGAAACCGTCGAGGCCATGGCCTACGACACGCCGATCGTCGGCTGGCGCGGCCAGCACGTCAACGCGCTTCGCCTGTGGTCGGCGCATGCACCCGATCCGCTCGAGCTCGACGTCTTCAACACCGGCGACTACGTCTCGGCCAGCGCCGAGCAGGCGCGCGCGGAAGCAATCTGCAAATTCCTCTATCCGAACGACGAGAGCGCGGCGGGCCGCGAGCTCCGGCTGCGCCAGGAATATTTCTTCGTCTCGGCCTCGTTGCAGGATCTCGTGAAGCGGCATCTCGCCTCCGACGGCGGCCTGCGCAATCTCGCGCAGAAGGCGGCCGTGCAGCTCAACGATACCCATCCGAGCCTTGCGGTCACCGAGCTGATGCGCATCCTGGTCGACCTGCACAATTTCCGCTGGGACGAGGCCTGGAAGATCACGGTCGCGACCCTGTCCTACACCAACCATACGCTGCTGCCCGAGGCGCTCGAGACCTGGCCGGTCGAACTGTTCGAGCGGCTGCTGCCGCGGCATCTCGAGATCATCTACCGCATCAATGTGGCCCATCTCGCGCTCGCCGAGGAACGCTTTCCCGGCGACATCGAATACCGCGCCTCGGTCTCGCTGATCGACGAGCGCAGCGGCCGCCGCGTGCGGATGGGCCAGCTCGCCTTCGTCGGCTCGCACCGCATCAACGGCGTCTCCGCGATGCATTCCGACCTGATGAAGGAGACCGTGTTCCACGACCTGCATCATCTCTATCCGTCGCGCATCACCAACAAGACCAACGGCATCACCTTCCGCCGCTGGCTGATGCTGGCCAACCCGCGGCTGACCGCGCTGCTGCGCGAAACCTGCGGCGAGGCCGTGCTCGACGACTTCTCGCTGCTCGAGCGGCTCGAGACCCATTCGAGCGATCTGGAATTCCAGAAGCGCTTCCGCGACGTCAAGCATCACAACAAGCTGGCGCTGGCGCGGCTGATCCGCGAGCGCAACGGCATCCAGGTCGATCCCTCGGCGCTGTTCGACGTGCAGATCAAGCGCATCCACGAATACAAGCGGCAGCTGCTCAACATCCTGGAGACGATCGCGCTGTATCACGCGATGAAGGACGATCCGCGGCGCGACTGGGTGCCGCGCGTGAAAATCTTCGCCGGCAAGGCGGCGGCGAGCTATCGCTACGCCAAGCTGATCATCAAGCTGATCAACGACGTTGCCGAAATCGTCAACAACGACGCTTCGCTCGGCGGCAGGCTGAAGGTCGCCTTTCTCGCCGACTACAATGTCAGCCTCGCCGAGGTGATCATTCCGGCCGCCGATCTCTCCGAGCAGATCTCGACCGCCGGCATGGAGGCGTCCGGCACCGGCAACATGAAGCTCGCGCTGAACGGCGCACTGACGATCGGCACGCTCGACGGCGCCAATATCGAGATCCGCGACAATGTCGGCGAGGAGAACATTGCGATCTTCGGCCTCGAGGCCGGCGACGTCATGGTCCGCCGCAAGCAGGGATTGGATGCCAGCGACGCGATCCGCAAATCGCCACGGCTGGAGCGCGCGATCCGCGCCATCGAGAGCGGCGAGTTCTCGCCCGGCGATCCCGCACGCTTCGCCTCGATCGGGCACGCGCTGCGCTACCTCGATCACTACATGGTCTCGGCCGATTTCGATTCCTATTACGACGCGCAGCGCGGCATCGACGCCCGCTGGATGGTGGCGCCGGCATGGACCCGCGCCTCGATCCTCAATGTGGCGCGCATGGCCTGGTTCTCCTCCGACCGCACCATCCGCGAATATGCCGAGGACATCTGGCACGTGCCGGTGCATCCGGGCGCCTCGCCGCAGCTCGGCAACCAGCGCGAGGCGAAGGGCTAATCCCGGGACGCGGAAATCGATTACGCCCGACGTCATTGAATTCCGCGCAATAGCTCGCGATATTGCATGACGGACGTCATTGCTCGTCATTGCGCGTCAGTCCCCTTGGCGATGACCGAAGCGCCAGTCGATATTGAAAGATCTGCATGCTCACCAAGACCCCGCACCTTTTCGATGAAGCAACCGCCGTGACCGCCGGCGACAGCCGCTGGCAGGGACGGACCAGTCCCGATTACTGGGCGTTCGTCGGTCCGTTCGGCGGCTGCACGGCCGCGACCATCCTGCGCGCGCTGATGCAGCACCCGCAGCGCGCGGGCGATCCGCTGGCGCTGACGGTCAACTACTGCGCGCCGGTCGCCGAGGGCGCGTTCGATCTCGATGTCCGCCTGGTCAAGGCCAACCGCTCGAGCCAGCACTGGTCGGTCGAGATGACGCAGGGCGGCGGCGAGGTCGCGACGCTGGCAACCGCCGTGTTCGCCGAGCGCCGGCCGTCCTGGTCGCATCAACCGGCCGAATTTCCGGGCGCCGTGCCGTTCGAACAGCTGCGCTCCTTTCCGAAGCTCAAGATGACCTGGGCCAACCAGTACGATTTCCGCTTCGCCGAGGGCGAGCCGAAGTTCGCCGGCGGCGGCGCGAAACAGCCGTCGAGCCCGTATTCAAAGCTCTGGATCGCCGACCGTGTGCCGCGCAAGCTCGATGCGCTGTCGCTGATGTCGATGTCGGACGCGTTCTTCGGCCGCGTCTTCCACGCAAGGCACGAGCTGGTGCCGTTCGGCACCGTGTCGCTGACGACCTATTTCCACGCCGACGCGGCCGACCTGGATGCGGAGGATACCACCCGCGTGCTCGCCACCGCCGACGCCAAGATCTTCCACAAGAGCTACGGCGACCAGCACGGCGAATTGTGGTCGCCGTCCGGCCGGCTGCTCGCGACCACGACGCAGATCGCTTATTTCAAGGCGTAGCCAAATATCCACATTGGTCTGTTACGACTGCATTGCCTATTTCAAGGGTTGAGGGAACATTGGCACGTCGCTTCTGTTCCACACCTTTGGGAGCACTGCTGCATGTCCGAAGCCGACGCTTCAAAGCCCTCGCGCATCGCCCTGCTTGGCGTTCCCATCGAGATCGGCGCGTCGCAGGCCGGCCCGCTGATGGGACCGGACGCGCTGCGCACCGCGGGCATCGCACGCCTGCTCGAGCAGCTCGACTTCCAGGTCGATGATCACGGCAACCTTGCGATCCCCGCCGTCGTCGCCGACGGCCCGGTGCCGGCCAACACCAGGTTCTATGACGAAGTGAAGACCTGGACCCGCGCTCTCTCCGAGCGCGCCTATTGGCTGGCGCATTCCGGCGCGATCCCGATCTTCATGGGCGGCGATCACTCGCTGTCGATGGGGTCGATCAACGGCGTCGCGCGCTACTGGCAGGAAAAGGGCCGGCCGCTGTTTGCGCTGTGGGTCGACGCGCATGCCGACTACAACACGCCGGCCACCACCATCACCGGCAACATGCACGGCATGTCGGCCGCGTTCCTGTGCGGCGAGCCCGGTCTCGACGATCTGCTCGGCGGACTGCCGCGCGCCTCGATCCCGCCCGATCAGCTCGACCTGATCGGCACGCGCTCGGTCGATCCGCTGGAGCGCAAGCTGCTGCGGCAGCGCAACGTGTCGATCGCGGACATGCGCCAGATCGACGAGTTCGGCGTCGCCGTGCTCACGCGCCGCGTCATCGAACGCGTCAGGGCGAAGAACGGCGTGCTGCATGTCTCGTTCGATGTCGACTTCCTCGATCCGGCGGTGGCGCCCGGCGTCGGCACCACGGTGCCCGGCGGCGCGACCTATCGCGAAGCCCATCTCATCATGGAGCTGCTGCACGATTCCGGGCTGGTGCGCTCGCTCGACATCGTCGAGCTCAATCCCTTCCTCGACGAGCGCGGCCGCACCGCGCGCGTCGCCGTCGAATTGATCGGCAGCCTGTTCGGCCTGCAGATCACCGACCGGCAGACGCCGAGCAACGCGGTGCTGCCTGAGATGGGGGAGTAGTGGAGGACGCTCCGCTCTAACCCCGTCATCCCCGCGCAAAGGCTTCGCCTTTGTCGCTGGAGGTGCGAGCCTTGCGGTGCAATTGCGCCGCTGGGCGAGCCTCGAAGGATGCACGGCCCGGCTCGTGGCCGTCGACCCTTCGAGACGCGCGTGCTGCGCGCTCCTCAGGGTGACGGAATTAGCAGTCGCGCGCGCTCGCCAGGCATCAAAACAAAAAGGCGGCCCTCGTGGCCGCCTTTTCAAATCGCGTATCGCTTGCGCGGCTTACTCCGCCGCCAGCTTCACTTCCGGCGCGGCGGCGCGGACTTCGGCGTCGACCTGCGCTTCGAACTTGGCGAAGTTCTTCTGGAACATGCCGACCAGCGCCCGCGCGGTCTTGTCGAACTCGACCTTGTCGGCCCAGGTCTTGATCGGATCGAGGATGTGCGGCTCGACGCCGGGCAGCGAGGTCGGCACCGCGAAGCCGAAATACTTGTCGGTGCGGAAGTCGGCGTTGCGGAGCGAGCCGTTCAGCGCCGCGGTGAGCAGCGCGCGGGTCACCTTGATCGGCATGCGGCGGCCGGTGCCGTACTTGCCGCCGGTCCAGCCGGTGTTGACCAGCCAGCAATCGACATTGTGCTTGGCGATCAGCTCGCGCAGCATGTTGCCGTAGACCGACGGATCGCGCGGCAGGAACGGCGAACCGAAGCAGGTGGAGAATTCCGGCTGCGGCTCGTTGCCGAGGCCGCGCTCGGTGCCGGCGACCTTCGCGGTGTAGCCGGACAGGAAGTGATACATCGCCTGCGCCGGCGTCAGCTTGGCGATCGGCGGCATCACGCCGAAGGCGTCGGCCGCGAGCATCACGACGTTCTTCGGATGCGGCGCACAGCCGGTGCGCGAAGCGTTCGGGATGAAATCGAGCGGATAGGCCGAGCGGGTGTTCTCGGTCTTCGAGCCGTCGTCGAAATCGGGCACGCGATCATTGGCGCCGAGCACGACGTTTTCCAGCACCGCGCCGAAGCGCTTGCTGGCGGCGTAGATTTCCGGCTCGGCTTCGCCGGACAGCTTGATGCACTTGGCGTAGCAGCCGCCTTCGAAATTGAAGACGCCGTCCTCGCTCCAGCCATGCTCGTCATCGCCGATCAGCGTGCGCTTGGGATCGGCCGAGAGCGTGGTCTTGCCGGTGCCGGACAGGCCGAAGAAGATCGCGGTGTCGCCGTCGGAGCCGACATTGGCCGAGCAGTGCATCGGCATCACGCCCTTCTCGGGCAGGTAATAGTTCAGCGTGGTGAACACGCTCTTCTTCATCTCGCCGGCATATTGCGAGCCGCCGATCAGGACGATCTTGCGGGCGAAATCGATCGCGACGACGTTCTCCGACTTGCAGCCGTGACGCTTCGGATCGGCGCGGAAGCTCGGCAGGTCGATGATCGTCAGTTCGGGCATGAAGCTCGCGAGCTCCGACGCCTCGGGGCGAATGAGAAGCGTGCGGATGAACAGCGAGTGCCAGGCAAGCTCGGTGAAGACGCGGGTCTTGATGCGATGCTTCGGATCGGCGCCGCCATAGAGATCCTGCGCGAACAGCGTCATGCCTTCGGCATGCTTGAGGAAGTCGGCATGGAGCGCGGCGAACTGCTCCGAGGTGATCGACTGGTTGCCGGCCCACCACATGTTCTTGTCGGTGAGATCGTCGCGGACCGTGAACTTGTCCTTCGGACTGCGGCCGGTGAACACACCGGTATCCGCGCAAAGCGCGCCATCGGCCGACAGCACCGCCTCGCCGTTACGCAGCGAATGCTCGTAAAGCTGAGGTGCGCCATAATTCCAATGCACGCCCTTGAGATTTTTTAAGCCGAATTTGTCGGCGCCGAAGGCACCGTTATGTACGCCCGTCTCTTGCACGAAGAACCTCCTCGAACCCGCGTATCCTTGTTCGCGCGAATGTCGCCAATCGCGCCCCGCCGCGGTGACCGTGATCAGAATATAGCCTCTCGGCTTCGGTCCGGCGACCTAATAGTGGGGATCGCCAAGCTTGCCAAGCCAATCGAACGGCTTTTGGCTGATTCCAACGCAGGCCCATCATCTGGCGCAAATACCGCAGCGCGAAACCCTTTCGTCTTGCTTTCGTTTTCTCGTTGTTTTGCCAGCAGTCGGGCGATGTTTCGTCGCCTTTCCTGCCGCGCACGGAGCTTTGCGATGCACAAAAAGTGCCAGCTGGCGGGCAGCGCCGTCGCCGATCGAGGCGAACGGTGCGGAGAATGCCGGGTATGCATTTCGCGCTGAGGATGTATCGTTGAGATGAGCCGCCGCGCGTTGACGCAGCGCTGCAGAGCCGAGCATGACCATCGCGTTGCACGCGGCACCACCTGATCGGCATTGAGCTGCAAGTGAGAAGCTGCTGATGAGCAGTTTCGACTGCGCTCAACACACCTTCGTCGAAGCCCGATTGGTTCAACGCTCAACTGCGGTGAACGTTCCGCAACGCGTAGCGTTCGGCGGCGAGGCGATCGCTGACCCCGCGATCGATGATAACGCAATCAGCGTGGTCGCACGCGCGCGTCATCGCGGTCGACATCGCGATCCGGCTGATTTTCGGATGCAGCCACGCCAGACATTCTTGCATGCAGATCGAGCCAACGGGCGATGACACGACACGCCCGTGCGAAATGATCGCGCTGTCAAATCCGGACCGCGCAATCGCGCCGCCGCAGCCATGCGACACCATGCCTCGCCACGGCCGCAGCGCCGCCGTGCGGACAGGTCTTTCTCCTATCCTTGCTATCCCTTGGCGCGCGCCTCGCCGGCGAGCCGCACCAGCATCTTGCGCAGCTCGGTGCCGGTGGTGACGCGCTCGGGGAAATCCAGCCGCAGCGTGTCGCGGCCGGCCTGCATGTCCATGCCGTCGGGATCGCAGCCGGTGCACAGCCAGTCGGCATTTTCCGCGCCGAGCAGCCGCGTCGCGTAGAGATTCATGGCCTCGCGGTGATCCTCGTTCATATGCGCCACCGCGCCGGGCTCGGCTTCGAGCAACCCCTCGGCTCCCCCGAGATCGGTCAGAAATTGCGCGGGTTTGAGGTCCACGATGCGGCCGAACCCGGCGACCAGATGGGCACCGCTTGGCTTGATCCGGAAAAACGAAAAATCCTTAAATTCCACAAAGGCTTCCGCTGACGGATGGGCAGCGAGATAGCGCCTTCGGACGAGCTCCCGCCCGGCCTCCCCGACCTCTTCCGCCTTGCCCGCCAGCATGATCCGGGCGCCCTCCAGCGGATCGCCCTCGGCGCGCTCGTCCAGCATCAGCGACACCCGGCTGTCGGCCAGGATGTTCTTGGTATGCAGCGCCAGCCGGGAAATCAGCAGGATCGGCGAGCCGTCGGGATGGCTGGCCAGATTGACCAGCGAGCAATAGGGATCGCCGGTGCCGGCCATCAACGTAGCGAGGGCGCCCTGGCGGCTGCGGCGGAGCAGCGAGCGGGCAAGGTGGGCAGGATCGAAGTCGGCGGTCGGTTGCATGGGCCTATCAGGTCATTTTATGGGCGATTCGGGCGGGTTCCCTATGAAAAAAGGGCCTTTTCTCATGGTCTAAGGGTGCTATATGGGGACCCATCGCGTGGGTCGCAGAAGCGGATTTTTGCGGAACTCGGTCACACTTCAGCCCAGCTTGCATTGCTCGTTGACCGCGTTCGAAGCCCAATTCTACGGCGCGTCGCCAGAGTGCCCGCCGTCTAAGCCACTCTCATTGTGAAAGCAGCACATGCCCACAATCGCCCTGGTCGACGACGACCGCAACATTCTCACTTCGGTTTCGATCGCGCTCGAAGCCGAAGGCTATCGCATCATGACCTACACGGACGGTGCGTCGGCGCTGGATGGGTTTCGCACGTCGCCGCCCGATCTCGCGATCCTCGATATCAAGATGCCGCGCATGGACGGCATGGAAACGCTGCGCCGACTGCGCCAGAAGTCCGACCTGCCGGTGATCTTCCTCACCTCGAAGGATGAGGAGATCGACGAATTGTTCGGCCTGAAAATGGGCGCCGACGATTTCATCCGCAAGCCGTTCTCGCAGCGCCTGCTGGTCGAACGGGTCAAGGCCGTACTCCGCCGCGGTCAGCCGAAGGACCCGACCGCCGCGCCGAAGGAGCCGGACGCCCGCGCGCTCGACCGCGGCCTGCTGCGGATGGATCCGGAGCGCCACACCTGCACCTGGAAGAACGAGCCGGTGACGCTCACCGTGACCGAATTCCTGATCCTGCAGGCGCTCGCCACCCGCCCCGGCGTCGTAAAGAGCCGCAACGCGCTGATGGACGCGGCCTATGACGACCAGGTCTATGTCGACGACCGCACCATCGACAGCCACATCAAGCGGCTGCGCAAGAAGTTCAAGGTGGTCGACGACGACTTCGAGATGATCGAGACGCTGTACGGCGTCGGCTATCGCTTCAAGGAAGCCTGATCTGCGCTTCCCGGGCGGCTTGTTAACTGACAGGCTCCGCACGGCTGGGGTAAGCTCGGGCGAACGATTGCTTCGCGGGACGACATCCATACCAACCGGCAGCTTTGCCAGTGCTTGATCGAACGCAGCTCGAGCAAGGCCTGAACACCGAGGACGCGTCACAGCTCCTCGATCAGGACGCCGTTGCCGAAGACGTGGCGCAGGACAAGGGCTGGCGCCGTCCGCTCGGCTGGCTGCGCCGCGCCGGTCAGTTCTTCTTCGCGCTGTCGTTCTCGAGCCTGACGCGGCGCATCGTCTCGCTCAACCTCGCCGGCCTCGTCGCGCTGGTCGCCAGCATCCTCTATCTGTCGCAATTCCGTGCCGGCCTGATCGAGGCCCGCACCCAGAGCCTCCTGGTCTATGCCGAGATCATCTCGGAGGCGATCGCGGCCTCGGCGACCGTCGAAGGCAATACCGTCACCATCGATCCCGACCGGCTGCTCGACCTCAAGCCCGGCGAAAGTTATGGCCAGCCGGATGAATCGGCTGACTTCCCGATCAATCCCGAGCGGGTCGCGCCGGTCCTGCGCCGCCTGATCGCGCCGACCAAGACGCGGGCCCGCATCTTCGACCGCGATGGCGGCCTGATCCTCGACAGCCGCAATCTGTTCGCGCGCGGCGACGTGCTGCGCATGGAGCTGCCGCCGCCGTCGGAGAAGCCGTCGCTCTATGAAAAGACCAAGGCGACGATCAAGACCTGGCTCAACCGCGGCGACCTGCCGATCTACCGCGAGCTCGGTCCCGAAGGCGGCAAGGGTTATTCCGAAGTCGCGCAATCGCTCGAGGGCATGAAGGGCAGCGCGGTGCGCGTCACCGAGCGCGGCGCGATCATCGTGTCGGTTGCGGTCCCGGTGCAGCATTTCCGCGCCGTGCGCGGCGCATTGATGCTGACGACGCAAGGCGACGACATCGACCAGCTGGTGATGTCCGAGCGCCTTGCCATCCTCAAGATCGGCGGGGTCGCCTCCGCCGTCATGATCATGCTGTCGCTGCTGCTCGCGAGCACGATCGCGGGCCCGGTGCGACGGCTCGCCGACGGCGCCGAGCGCGTCCGCCACCGCATCCAGACCCGCGTCGAGATTCCCGACTTCACCGGGCGCCGCGACGAGATCGGCCACCTCTCAGGCGCGCTGCGCGACATGACCAACGCGCTGTACAGCCGCATCGAGGCGATCGAGATGTTCGCCGCCGACGTCGCCCATGAGCTGAAGAACCCGCTGACCTCGCTGCGCTCCGCGGTGGAGACGCTGCCTTTGGCGCGCAATGAGAACAGCCGCACGCGGCTGCTCGCCGTGATCGAGCATGACGTCAGGCGGCTCGACCGCCTGATCTCCGACATCTCCGACGCCAGCCGGCTCGATGCCGAATTGCAGCGCCAGGACATGGCGCCGGTCGATCTGCGGCGGCTGCTGACGACGCTGACCGGCGTCGCCAACGAGACCAGGCTCGGCCACGACGTCGCCGTCGAAGCCCGCTTCGAGGGCCGCGGACCGACCGATACGCTGTCGGTGCCCGGCCATGATTCACGGCTCGGCCAGGTGATCTCGAACCTGCTGTCGAACGCGCAATCATTCTCCAAGCCGGGCGACAAGGTGCGCATCGTCTGCCGCCGCAGCCGCGGCGAGGTCGAGATCGTGGTTGACGATGACGGGCCCGGCATCGGCGAGGACGCGCTGGAGCGGATCTTCGAGCGCTTCTACACCGACCGGCCGCATCAGGGGTTTGGCCAGAACTCCGGCCTTGGGCTTTCGATCTCCAAGCAGATCATCGAAGCGCATGGCGGACGCATCTGGGCTGAGAACCGCGCTGGCCCTGCGGACGCAGACGGCAAGCCCACCATCGCCGGCGCACGCTTCGTGGTCAGGCTGCCGACACTATGAGCGACAATTCAAGCGTGCACGCATCCGCCGTTCTGGTCGGCGAGCGTGCGGTGCTGATCCGCGGCCCATCGGGCGCCGGCAAGTCGCGTCTGGCCTTCGACCTGATTCTCGCCGGGCGCACCGGAGCGCTTCCGCCGGCCATTTTGGTGGGGGATGACCGTGTCCATCTCGACACAGCCGGCGAACAATTGTGGGTTCGTCCGGTCCAGCAATTGGCTGGCCTGATCGAGATCCGAGGCCTCGGAATCCGCCATTGTCCGTTCGCAAGTGAAGCCGTGGTCGGCTTGATCGTCGACCTCGCCGCTGACGACGCCGAGCGGCTGCCGCCACCGGAGACGCTCACGATTCGCCTTAATGGTGTTTTGTTACCGCGAATTCCCGTCGGCGCTGGCTTCCAACCCCTGCCGCTGGTTGTCGCCGCGCTGACGACAACCTGAAAGTTCATGTTCCCGTAATCTTGCGGCCAATTGTGGGAAGGGAATTGGTAACCATATCACATCCACTATCGCGTCGGATTTTGCCGGCGCAGCCTCCCCTCTCTACCGCCAGGAACCGGGAGACTAGCCAAGATGCCCTCTTGCGTAGGGCCTCTGGATGGTCAAAGTGGCGCGTTCGTGCGGTGCACCAAAGGGCGCCCGCGAGGAGTTTCCAATGATTGGTCTAGTGCTGGTGACCCATGGGCGCCTTGCCGACGAGTTCAGAGCGGCGCTCGAACACGTCATGGGTCCGCAGAAACAAATTGAAGCGATTACGATCGGGGCCGAGGACGATTCCGATCTCTGTCGAAGCGACATCATCGAGGCGGTGAACCGCGTCGATAGCGGCGACGGCGTTGCGATCCTCACCGACATGTTTGGCGGCACGCCGTCCAACCTTGCGATCTCCTGCATGAGCCGCCCGAAGGTGGAAGTGCTCGCAGGCATCAATCTTCCCATGCTGGTCAAGCTTGCCAAGGTTCGCGAGGAGCGTTCGCTGCCCGACGCGATCGCGATGGCCCAGGAAGCCGGCCGCAAATACGTCACCATCGCCAGCCGCGTTCTCGCAGGCAAATGAGCGACGAGGCCCCGGGCGGAAATCAGGTCGGCCCGGGCGTGCCAGCGGGCGCCATTTCCCGTGAACTCCTGATCGTCAACAAGCGCGGCCTGCATGCGCGGGCATCGGCCAAGTTCGTCCAGTTGGTCGAGCGCTTCAACGCCGAGATCTGGGTCACCCGCGGCACCGAGACGGTCGGCGGCACCTCGATCATGGGCTTGATGATGCTCGCCGCCGGGCCCGGCACCACGGTCGTGGTCTCCGCGAAGGGCGACGAAGCGCAGCAGGCGCTCGACGCCATCGCCGAACTCGTCGCCAGCAAGTTCAACGAGGAAGGCACGTAAGGCAGTCACCTCTCACCTCGCCCCGCTTGCGGGGAGAGGTCGGATCGCATCGAACGATGCGATCCGGGTGAGGGGGTACAGGTCTATCGATAGACTGCCATCGCGGTGAAAGCCCCTCACCCCAACCCTCTCCCCGCAAGCGCGGGGCGAGGGAGCGAAAGCTACTTCGCCGGCGGCACCAGATAGACCTTCCACACCGTCGACGGACCGGGATGGCCGTTGAAGAAGCGCATGGTGGTCATCACCAGCGGCTCGGCATCCTTGGCGTGCTCCGCCATCCACGCCTCGCAGGGCTTCAGGAACACCGGATCGGTGGTGTCGCAGACGCCGATGAAGCCGAGACGCTTGGCTTCGTCGAGCGACGTCAGCCCCGACGACCAGGCTTCGCCCGGCACCAGCGACGCCGGATGATCCGGACTGTAGAACGTCATCGGCTCGCCGATATCGGAGCGCGCGACGACCACGGCCCAGCGTGAATGGAATCTGTCCTGCCAGGTCTGGGTGAGTTCGCGCGCGAGTTCGGAGCGCGCGGCGTAGGTCGAGCCGCCGATATGGTTGGACGCGATCTCCTGCGTGGCGATGCTGGGCGCGGCGATCAGCGTGGCGATCGTGGCCACGAACCAGATTGCGGTAATCGAGAACAGCGCCATGCGCGGGAAGCGCAGCGAGGGGATCGCAACCAGCGCAAGCGGCACCAGGAAGAACAGCGGGATGCCCCAATCGGTCTTGATATAGACGGTGAACGCCAGCGCGCCGAGCGGCGGCCCGATCGCGACGATCAGCTGGATGATCCAGACGTTGAGCGCCTGCGGAAGGTTGACGGCCGGATTGGGTCCGCGCGACCAGATCCGCGCCAGCACGTCCGACGGCCGCCACGGCACCGAGCCCAGCAGCAGCGCCACCAGGCCCAGCACGACGGGAATCGCGAGCAGCCCGACATTGTGCACGACATAGCCGATCACGAGCTGGACATTGAGTGCGCGGCTCGACAGCGCGTAGACGTCACCGGCGTAGGTGAACGGCACGAAGTCCACCTCCTCCAGCCACACCAGATGCGGAATCATCGCCACCGCCATCGTGCCGATCGCAACCCATGGCGCCGGCGAGCGCAGGAATTGCGTCCGTTGCGGATGGATCAGCGCGGCCAGCCCGACGGCGCCGATCATCGTCACCACCCAGTACTTGGTCATCAGCGCCAGCATGCCGGCAAAGCCGAGCCAGAGACCCGATTTGAAGCTGCGCTTCTCGAATGCGTTCAGATAGGCCAGCACCAGCAGCGGCAACGGCACCAGTTGCGCGAGATCAGCGTTGTATTTGAAGCCCTTGAAATTGAAGATCGGGTAGAGCGCGAGCATCACCACCATGAAGAACGCGCGGCGGCGATCGACGACGCGCAGCGCGATCAGCCAGCACACCACCAGCGCGAAGCTGACCGTCGTCATCGCAAGCGCATAAGTCGACCAGTTGGTGACGGGAAAAATCCTGAACCAGACCCCGGCGATCCAGCCCGACAGCGGCGGATGCTTGCCATAGCCAAGCAGGAAGCGCTGGCCCCAGGCATAGGCTTCCGCAACATCCATATGGATGTCCTGTGCGGCCTTGAGCTTGACCAGGATCAGCGTCCACAGCACCGCATGAACCAGCGCAAAGCCGATCACGAACCACAGGCTGGTGCTGGGATCGGTGGCGCGCGAGGCGATCCAGGCGGCGATCCGCCGGATCGTCAGCTTGCGGTTGGTGCGCCGGGCGGCGGGGAGCGTGGAGGCGGTCGACATGGCCTGTGCCTGAGGCATGCCCGGAAAAGTGGAAAGCGGTTTCCCGGAAGGATCATGCCCTAATGGAAGCGGAAGCGCGATGAGTGCTCATCCGCATTTCAGCGCGCTTTAGCGCGTTTTTGTGGCCAGTGAAATCAGCTTGGCGTGAGAACGCCTCCAGCCAGCGGATTCACTTTCGGGGAAGTCCGGCCGGTGCTCGAAATGGATGGTATCGCAGTGATACCATTTGCCGCCCCAGATGAAGCCGTGACGCTCGAAGATGTCGACGATCACGCGCGGCATCCGGTTCTCGTAAGGGATGGTCTTGCCTTGCCGGCCCACAGCCGGTCATCCCGAACTTTCAGGTTGAGGTCGATGGCGGCGGCGTAGCCGTGCATGCTCATCCGCCAGGTGTCGGCAACGCGAAAGACGATTTTCGAGCTGCCGGACCTGGCAGGAACATGCCCGGAAATCGGTCACGGCAACCCAACCGGAAACGCCGCCGTGATTCGCCGTCACACCGCTGCAAAATACCGCAATTTGGTTGCCCGCGCGGGGGTGCGGATGCTATCCCGCGCCCATGACAACTGCCCCGATTTCGAACATCCGCAACTTCTCCATCGTCGCCCATATCGACCATGGCAAATCGACCCTTGCCGACCGCCTGATCCAGATGACCGGCGGCCTGTCGGATCGTGAAATGGCGGGCAAGGAGCAGGTGCTCGATTCGATGGATATCGAGCGCGAGCGCGGCATCACCATCAAGGCGCAGACCGTCCGGCTGAACTACCGCGCCAAGGACGGCAAGGATTACATCTTCAACCTGATGGACACGCCCGGCCATGTCGACTTCGCCTACGAGGTCTCGCGGTCGCTGGCGGCCTGCGAGGGTTCCCTGCTCGTGGTCGACGCCAGCCAGGGCGTCGAGGCGCAGACCCTCGCCAATGTCTATCAGGCGCTCGACAACAATCACGAGATCGTGCCGGTCCTGAACAAGGTCGACCTGCCGGCAGCCGAGCCCGAGAAGGTCAAGCAGCAGATCGAGGACGTGATCGGCATCGATGCGTCCGACGCCGTGATGATCTCGGCCAAGACCGGCGTCGGCGTGCCCGATGTGCTGGAAGCCATCGTGACCCGCCTGCCGCCGCCGAAGGGCGACCGCAACGCGACCCTGAAGGCGCTGCTGGTCGACAGCTGGTACGACGTCTACCTCGGCGTGGTCGTCTTGATCCGCGTCGTCGACGGCGTGATGAAGAAGGGGAGCCGCATCCGCATGATGGGCACCGGCGCCGCCTACGACAT
The DNA here is from genome assembly GCF_020329495.1 of Bradyrhizobium australafricanum. Classification (NCBI taxonomy): domain Bacteria; kingdom Pseudomonadati; phylum Pseudomonadota; class Alphaproteobacteria; order Hyphomicrobiales; family Nitrobacteraceae; genus Bradyrhizobium; species Bradyrhizobium australafricanum. The sequence continues at coordinate 20,866 of NZ_JAGKJL010000037.1, forward strand.
CGAGCGCGTCGGATTCTTCACGCCGAAGATGGAGCAGGTCGAGGAGCTCGGCCCCGGCGAGATCGGCTTCATCACCGCGGCGATCAAGGAAGTCGCCGACACCCGCGTCGGCGACACCATCACCGATGACAAAAAGCCGATCAGCGAGATGCTGCCGGGCTTCAAGCCGGCGATTCCGGTCGTGTTCTGCGGCCTGTTTCCGGTCGACGCCAACGACTTCGAAACGCTGCGTGCGGCGATGGGCAAGCTGCGGCTCAACGACGCAAGCTTCTCCTACGAGATGGAAACCTCCGCCGCGCTCGGCTTCGGCTTCCGCTGCGGCTTCCTCGGCCTACTGCATCTGGAAATCATCCAGGAGCGGCTGTCGCGCGAATTCGACCTCAATCTGATCGCGACCGCGCCGAGCGTGATCTACAAGATGAAGCTGACCGACGGCACCGAGCTCGAGATCCACAACCCGGTCGACATGCCCGACGTGGTCAAGATCGCCGAGATCGAGGAGCCGTGGATCGAGGCGACGATCCTCACGCCCGACGAATATCTCGGCAGCGTCTTGAAGCTGTGCCAGGACCGCCGCGGCTCGCAGAAGGAGCTCACTTATGTCGGCTCCCGCGCGATGGTGAAATACGACCTGCCGCTCAACGAGGTGGTGTTCGACTTCTACGACCGCCTGAAGTCGGTCTCCAAGGGCTACGCCTCGTTCGACTATCATCTGACCGACTACAAGCCGGCCGACCTCGTCAAGATGCAGATCCTGGTCAACGCCGAACCGGTCGACGCGCTGTCGATGCTGGTGCATCGCACCCGTGCCGAAGGCCGCGGCCGCGCCATGGTCGAGAAGATGAAGGAGCTGATTCCGCCGCACATGTTCCAGATCCCGATCCAGGCGGCGATCGGCGGCAAGGTGATCGCGCGCGAAACCGTCCGCGCGCTGCGCAAGGACGTCACCGCGAAGTGCTACGGCGGCGACATCACGCGCAAGCGCAAGCTTCTGGAGAAGCAGAAGGAAGGCAAGAAGAAGATGCGGCAGTTCGGCAAGGTCGACATCCCGCAGGAAGCCTTCATCGCCGCGCTCAAGGTGGACAGCTGAGGCGGCGCTACCGGCGCGACTGTTGCCCATTCTTGTCCCAGCAACAAAACGCACCATGATTTGAATCGCCACTGCATCGCGCTCCGACTAGACTGCGATCATGTTGCGCATCCTCTCCCTCTCGATCGTCATCCTCGCACTGCTGCAGCCGGACCTGAGCTCCGCCGCCTCCTCGAAGAAGCGGCACGGCACCCGCTGGCACGGCTATGGCTTCCTGCCCGGCTACCGGCAGCCGCCGAACCAAACCATTCCGGTGTTCGGCCCGCGCGGCGCCGCCCGCGGCTACCCGGACTATTCGCCGCAATATTGGTATGGCGGGGACTGGTACTATTTCGGCCGCCCCGGATTCTATCGCGGCCGCTACAATGGCGGCAGTTTTGGTCCGTGCTGGACCTGGACGCCGATCGGACGCGCCTGGCAGTGCGGCTAGAGCGTTTTCGAGCGAAGTGGCTCCCGGTTCGCGTGAAGAAAACGCGTCAAAGCAAGGATCTAGAGCCCCGTTCCGATTCTATCGGAACGGAAAAGGCTCTAGCCGCGCGTCGCTGCGACATCTTGCGCATGCAACGCACAATCCGCTGATCACGGAATGAGAGGCATGTTGCCCGTCATGTTGCCCCTGGACCTCGGATAGGCCAGCATCCTCCCTGCGCGCACCACAACAAACAACGGCGCCGGGGAAACGCATGAGCAAGGCCGCTCGATTCGATTATGGCTGGGTCGTCGTCGGCGCGGGCGCGCTGATGACCTGCGTCGGCTTCGGCACCATGCTGTCGCTCGCGGTGTTCCTGCAGCCGATCTCGGATGCGATGGGCTGGTCGCGCGCCGGCATCTCGGCGGCGGCGACGCTGGATTTCCTCTGCATGGGTTTTGCGGCGTTCGCCTGGGGCGCGCTGTCCGACCGCTTCGGTACCCGCATCGTGGTGCTGGCGGGCAGCCTGTTGCTAGGGCTTGGCTTAGTGACGGCGAGCCAGGCGCAGAGCCTGTGGCAATTCCAGCTCTGCTTCGGCGTGCTGATCGGGATCGCGGCCGGCAGCTTCTATGCGCCGATGATGGCGCTCGCCAGCGCCTGGATCGACAAGCATCGCAGCCTCGCCGTCGCGCTGGTGTCGGCCGGCATGGGCGTATCGCCGCTGACCGTCGCGCCGTCGGCAAGCTGGCTGATCACGGCCTATGACTGGCGCTTTGCGATGTTCGTGATCGGCATCGCCGCATGGGCGTTGCTGATCCCCGCATCGTTCCTGGTGCGCCCGGCGCCGCAGGGAACGGACGTCGCAATCCCGACCGCCGCGAACGTGCCGCACACCGAATGGACCGCGGCGCAGGCGCTGCGCACGCCGCAATTCATCACGCTGGCACTGGCGCATTTCGCCTGCTGCGCGGCGCATTCGGGGCCGATCTTCCACATGGTGTCCTATGCCATGGTGTGCGGCATCGCACCGCTCACCGCGGTCACGGTCTACAGCCTCGCCGGCTTCTCCGGGCTCGGCGGGCGGCTGCTGCTCGGCGTGCTCGCCGACCGGCTCGGCGCCAAGCCGGTGCTGGTCGGCGGCCTCCTGGTGCAGGCGCTGTCGATCGCGACCTATCTCGCGGTGGCGCAGCTCGGCGAGTTCTACGCGCTGTCTGTGGTGTTCGGCCTCGCCTATGGCGGCGTGATGCCGCTCTACGCCGTGCTGGTGCGCGAGTTCTTCGGCGCGCGCATCATGGGCACGGTGTTCGGCGCGGTGTCGGCGTTCGCGAGCCTCGGCATGGCGCTCGGGCCATGGGCCGGCGGTTACGTGTTCGACACGTTCCACGGCTATACGTGGCTGCACGCCGGTTCCTTTGCGATCGGCCTCGCCGCGGTCGCCGTGGCGCTGAGTTTCTCGACCAAGCGCCAGCCGTCGCTCGATCTCGGCCGCGCCGCCGCCTGAGCGCGGATGCATTCGTCACACTCGCGCACACCGGCACAGCTGGTGGATAGCTGATCTGCATCGGCGCCGTCCCGCCTTGCCTTCCCTTGCCCTCTCCTGCCGGATGAGCCACCATCGCCTGGCCTGCCCAACAAGAATGACAGAAGGCGCCGAGGACACGCATGAACAAGCCGCAGGGATTCGACCTTGTCGAGCGGGCGCGCGCGCTGGCGCCACTGATCACGAGCGAAGCCGACGAGATCGAACGGACACGGCGGTTGACGCCTTCCGTCACCGCGGCGCTGGTCGAGAACGGGCTGTATCGCGCGCTGCTGCCGAAGCGTTTTGGCGGCGCCGAGGCGACACTGGACGCCTTCATGCAGATGCAGGAGGAGATCGCCAAGGCCGATGCATCCACGGCCTGGTGCCTCGGCCAGTGCAGCGTCTGCGCCATGACCGCGGCCTATCTCGAGCCCGACGCGGCCAACGAGATCTTCAACACCGCGCCCGGCATTCTCGCCTGGGGCGCGATCGCCCATGAGGTCCGCGCCGAGCCCGGCGGCTATCGCGCCAGCGCGCGCTGGGATTTCGCCTCGGGCTCACGGCAGGCAAGCTGGCTCGGCGCCCATGTCCGCGTCGTCGAGGCCGACGGCTCACCGCGCGGGAAGCCCGACGGTTCGCCGGAGATCCGCACCATCCTGTTCCCGATGTCGTCAGCGACAATGTATGACGTCTGGGACGTGATCGGCCTGAAAGGCACCGGCACCGATTCCTACTCGGTCGACAACCTCTTCATTCCGGAAAAATTCGCCGCGCTGCGCGACGATCCCGCCGCATGCCGCGAGCCGGGGCCGCTCTACAAGCTCTCCACCAACATGGTGTTCAGCATGGGCTTTGCCGCCACCTCGCTCGGCGTCGCGCGCGCCATGCTGGATGCGGCGACCGAGCTTGCCCGCGGCAAGACCCCGCAAGGCCTCAAGGCGATGCGCGACAACAACGCCGTGCAGGGCCAGATCGGCCGCACCGAGGCGAGCCTGCGCGCCGCGCGCGCCTATCTGTACGCGACGGCCCACGACGTCTGGAGCGATCTCGTCCGCGGCGATCCCATCACCGAGGCGCATCGCGTCGCGATCCGCATCGCCTCGACCTGGACCATCCACCAGTCGGCCGCAGTGGTCGACATCGCCTATCACATGTCGGGGGCAACGGCGGTGTTCGCCAGGAATCCGTTCGAGCGACGGTTTCGCGACATGCACGCAATCGCGCAGCAGATCCAGGCCCGCGACACCCAGTATGAGGACGCCGGCAAGGCGATCCTGGCGGGCAATCTCGGGGCGCTGCCGACGACGCGCTAAAGCATGATCCGGAAAAGTGCGAAGCGGTTTTCCGAAAAGACCATGCTTGAACAAGAACTGAAGCGCGATCAAGTCAGATTGAACCGGGGCGTTGACTCATAAGTCCGCTGTGTCGGCTCTGCTCCCTAAAACACGACATCGCCGGGTAATCATGGCATGTCGGTTTTGGGCCAACAGTGGGCATGACGACTGGCGGCCCTCGCAATCTGAATTCTGTCCCCGACTGTGCAAAATGGATTCTGTCGACTGCCCGGATTTTTCAGCGGTGCGGTAACGCATTGAGCTCGCAGAGGGCAGCCGTCGCGCTTGGTACAGCCAAAATTCGCAATCTTGGTGCTGTTTTATGAGCAGGCGCGGCGCATCTATTCGTTCGTACTAAGCGACCGAACTGCCTTGGCAGTTCTTGGATAGTCGGCGCGTCCGCGCGCTCTGCAAAAGTTCCACCAAAGGACAGAGGAGTAAATCCCATGAAGGCGATCGTTGTAACGGACCAAGCCGCGGGAACGGCCGGGATGAAGCTGGTGGACCGGCCCGAGCCGCAGGCAGCGATAAACGACGTCGTCGTTCAGGTTTATGCGTCGAGATTTGTCCCGACTGAGCTGGCGTGGCCCTCGACCTGGACCGATCGCCTCGATCGTGACCGAACACCGTCGATCCCGGGGCACGAGCTGGCCGGAGTGGTCACCGCTCTCGGATATGGCACTACAGGGCTATCGGTGGGACAGCGGGTGTTCGGTCTAGCGGACTGGTATCGCGACGGCACGCTGGCCGAGTATGTGGCGATCGAGGCGCGCAACCTCGCGCCGCTACCGGGCGACGTCGACTTCACAATGGGTGCAAGCCTTCCGGTCTCGGGCCTGACGGCATGGCAAGGACTATTTCAGCACGGCCGCCTCCAGGCGGGGCAGAGCGTCCTCGCACACGGCGCGGCCGGCGCAGTCGGGTCGATGGTGACGCAACTCGCGCGAGAGGCCGGCGCGTATGTCATCGGCTCCGGGCGGTCCGCCGACCGTCAGACTGTGCTCGACTTCGGCGCGCAGGAGTTCGTCGATCTCGACAACGACGCCCTTGAGGACGTCGGCAAAGTCGATCTGGTGTTCGACGTCATTGGCGGTGAAATCCAGAAGCGGTCGGCAAAACTGATTCGAGGCGGAGGAATACTGGTGACGATCGTTGGGCCGGCCGAGGCGCGACCCTCCGACGGCCTGGCGGTCGACTTCGTCGTCGAGTCCGATCGTTCCCAACTGACTGAGATCGTCCAGCGGGTGCGGGACGGACGCCTGCGGACGAACATCGGCAACGTCACGACTCTCGACGAGGCCGTCGCTGCCTTGAATCCGACCGGTCGACGCAAAGGGAGTACGATCATCCGCGTTCGCCCCTGAGTGACACATGCCTATTGATGCGCGCAGCCGGCCGGCCCTGTCAGGCCAGACGTTGAACAGTACGAAAGTAGCACCGGCGGCCATGGTCGCGGCACGAATACCGGCGGCGCAACATCCGGTTGTTAAGCTTTTTCTGCGACTTTGCCGACGGCGCTAATGCCTGGAGTTTCGCTGGTCCCATGTTCACGCTTCGATCGATTGCCGCCCGCCTGATTCTGGCGATTTCGCTGACTGTCGCGGTCGCCTGCGCCATCCTCGGCGGCTTCTCCATCAGCCAGCAGCGGGCGCTGACGCGGCTCGCGCTCGATCAGCAGCTCAAGCTGCAATATGACAGCGTGATTGCGGCGATCGACTACGAGGGGCGCGCCGCGCTTGCGGTCTCGGCTGTCATCGCCGCCCTGCCGCCGGTCGAAGATGCTATCGCCAAGGGCGACCGCGACGGCCTCGGAAGGCTGCTCGGCGCCTCCTGGGCAGCGATGAAGGCGCAGGGCATCCCGCTGATCTCGTTCTGGCAGCCCCCGGCAACTGGCTTCTACCGGGTCCACGCGCCGAAGGTATTCGGCGACGACGCCTCGACGCGGCGCACCACGGTGGTGGAATCGAACAGGACCGGCAAGCCGATCGTCGGCGTCGAGCCCGGCCGCGAGGCGCTTTCGATCTTCGGCATGACCCCGATCATGCACGAGGGCAAGACGCTGGCCAATGTCGACGTCGGCGCCGCCTTCGGCAAGGAATTCGTCGACCGCGCCAAGAAGCGCTTCGGCATCGACCTCGCGGTGCACTCCTTCGACGGCCAGAGCTTCAAGCGGCTGTCCTCGACCTTCGGCGACACCGTGGTCGCGACCCAGGACGAGCTCAAGCGTGTGATGAACGGTGCGGCCCTGCTGCGCGACGCCGTTCTCGACGGCCATGCGGTCGAGCTCTATCTCGGCCAGATCAAGAACTACGCCGGCGAACCGGTCGCCGTGCTCGAGATCGTCAAGGACACCAGCGACTATGAAGCCGCCGCGGCGAGCGCGCAGCGCAATCTGATCCTCGGCGTGGTCGCGATCATGGCCGCCGCCGTGCTGCTCGCGTTCCTGCTCGGCCGCGGCCTGTCGCGGCCGCTCACCGCGATCACCGCGGTCATGAACCGCCTGTCCAGCGGCGACACCAGCGTCACCATACCCGGCAGCGAGCGCCGCGACGAGCTCGGCACGATGGCGAAGGCGGTCGATGTGTTCCGCCGCAGCATGGTCGAAACCTCCTCGCTGCGCGAGGCGCAGGAGGCCGACAAGGTGAAGGCGGAGGCCGACAAGCAGGCCTTGCAGCGGCAGATGGCCGATCGTTTCGAAGCCGACGTCAAGGGCATGGTCGCCGCCGTCGCGCGGTCCTCGGGCGACATGCAGCGCGTCGCGGGCGAGATCACCGCCAGCGTCAACGGCGCCTCCGAACGGACCTCGGCGGCAGCCGCCGCGTCCGAGGAAGCATCCGCCAGCGTCAATGCGGTCGCAGCCGCAACCGAGGAGCTGGCGTCCTCGATCACCGAGATCGGCCGCCAGGTCACCGATTCCAGCCGCGTCGCCGACAGCGCCGTGACCAAGGCCATGGAGACCACCGAGATGGTGACGAGCCTCGCCGCATCGGCAGAGAAGATCGGCGACGTGCTGCGCCTGATCAGCGCGATCGCGAGCCAGACCAATCTGCTGGCGCTTAACGCCACCATCGAGGCGGCACGCGCCGGCGAGGCCGGCCGCGGCTTTGCCGTGGTCGCCGCCGAGGTGAAGGACCTGGCGAGCCAGACCGCGAAGGCGACCGAGGAGATCGCCGGCCAGGTCGGCGCGATCCAGTCCGCCACCGGCAACTGCGTCAGCGCGATCGGCGACATCAGCGGTACCATCCGCGAGATCTCGGGTATCGCCACCGCGATCGCGGCCGCCGTCGAGCAGCAGGACTCGGCGACGCGCGAGATTGCCCGCAGCGTGCAGCAGGCGTCCACCGGGACCGTCGAGGTCTCCGCCAATATCGCGGGCGCGAGCGAAGCCGCCGGCCAGTCGCGGGCCCTCACCGGCAATGTGCTGGATACCTCCGGCCAGCTCGGCGATCACGCCGCCGCGCTGTCGCACAGCGTCGACACCTTCCTCGCCGGACTGCGCAACGCCGCCTGAGCGGCGGCGCCGGGCTTCAAGTCATGGCCAGGGCAGCACGGGCGGCGGAGCGGACCGGTCGGACTTGTCGTCCGGCCGAGAGTCGGGCCGGCCCCAATCGCGCATGAACGGCATCTTCAGCAGGCCGCGCAGCGACTGCTTCTCGGGATCGTCGAAGCCGTCGAGGCCATAGCGCAGCTCCGCGAAGCGTGGACCACGATTATAGGTGCCGCCGAGCCGGTCCCAGATCGAGAGCAGGTTCGAATAATTGCTGTCGGTCTCCGGCTGATGACGCGAATGATGCATCTTGTGCATGTTCGGCGTCACGAAGACGAGCCGCAGCCAGCGGTCGAGCCGCTCGGGCAGGCGGATATTGGCGTGCTCGAACTGGGCGTTCAGCGCCGACAGCGTCAGATAGGTAACCAGCACCCAGGCCGGCGTTCCGAACACGAAGACGCCGGCGATGTGCCAGCCGATCCGCCACAGCGTCTCGCCGGGATGCTCGCGGAAGGCCGTGGTGACGTCGACGAAGCGATCGGCGTGGTGCATGCGATGGAAGCGCCACATCCAGCCGAGCTTGTGCATGGAGACGTGGGCGAAATAGGCGAACAGGTCGAGCCCGACGATCCCGAGCAGGAGCTGGTTCAGGGGTGACAGGCCGAGCCAGTGCGACAGACCGAATTTCGCATCCAGCGTCCATTGCGCGGCCAGCGGCGACAGCGGGCTGAGCAGCAGGTTCACGCCGACAAAGATCACGGTGATGGCGGCGTTGCGGCCGATATTGCGCAGCCGGTCGCTGCGGCCATAGCTGAACAGCGGAAACGCGGCCTCGAACAGCAGCACGATCGCGAACGACGCGAGCAGGAACGCGATGCGCGCGCCGGTCGACGGCAGCTCGACATGAGCCATCTCAGCCGCGCCCGGATGCCACACAAGCTTTGCAAAGCCGATCATGCTGGCCGCTCCTCTTTACAAAACGAATATTCGTTCTTTACATTGGCAACGAATGATCGTCAAGCCCGCCGCATTAGCTGGCCGCGACCTGAAAAGGACCCGACTATGCCGAAGGTGAAACCCGAGACGCTCGCGATCCGCCGCGAGGAGATTCTGCAGGCCGCGGAGATCTGCTTTGCCCGCCAGGGATTTCACCAGACCACGATCCAGGACGTGATCAAGCAGTCCGGGCTCAGCGCCGGCTGCATCTACGGGCATTTCACGGGCAAGGAGGAGCTGATCCAGGCGATCGGCGAAAGCCGCCATGGCCGCGACAGCGCGCTGCTGGTGCTCGAGGGTCCACCGGACGATGTGTTGCAGAGCCTGCGGTCGATCGCCCGCGGCTTTCTCGGCGACCTGCAGAAGGAAGAAGGCCTGCGCGCCCGCCGCGTCGCGTTGCAGCTCTGGGCGGAGGCGCTGCGCGACGACGTGGTCCGCGACCAGGTGACGAGCGGAATCCGCCAGCCGATCGCCCTGATCGTGGACCTGCTGCGGCGCGGCCAGAAGAGCGGCGCGATCGACCGCGGCGTGCAGCCGCGCGGCGCGGCGCGAGCGATGGTCGCGATGTTCCAGGGCATCGTGCTGCAACGGCTGTGGGGCGAGACCGTCTCGACCGCGGAGGCGATGCACGCCTTCGACATCTTCCTTGCCGGCCTTGCGGCCAAGCGCTGACGGGAGATGCCATGATCGTCCACGACCTCCTCGCCGGCATCGGCACGGGCCTCGCCGGCGGTCTGACCGCCGGGCTGCTCGGCGTCAGCCCCGGCGGCGGACTGGTCGTGTTCTCGGTGCTACTGCTCGGCGCCGGGCAGCATGTCGCGCAAGGCATCTCCCTGGTCGCGCAGGTGCCGCCGACCAGCCTCACCGGGATCCGGCGCTATTGGCAGAGCGGCAACCGCACACCATTGCGCTGGATCGCGCTCTTGACAGTCGGCTTCGTCGCCGGCGGCGCGGCCGGCGCGCTCGCCGCCAACCATGTCGCCGAGCCCGCGCTGCGCTGGACCTATGTGGCCTATCTCGTCGTGCTCGACGCGATGCTGATCCTGCGCGGCGGACGTGACCAGGCGAAGCACGACGACAAGGGCACCGCGCGCGAAATATCCTGGCCGGCGCTGCTCATTGTCGGGCTGCTGGCGGGCCTGTCGTCGGGCTTTCTCGGCATCGGCGGCGGACTGGCGACCGTGGTGGGCTTAAGCGCCGTGCTCGGGGTGCCGCAGCATCAGGCGCAGATGGCAAGCCTCGTGATATCGCTGATCCCGACCGCGATCCCCTCGGCATGGATCTATTGGAGCGAGGGCTCGCTGGCGTCCTGGCCGGTGCTCGCGGGCGTGATCGTCGGCCTGCTGGCCGGCACCGATCTCGGCGCCCGCGCCGCCAACCGCATCGACCGCGCGCGGCTGCGCAACGCGATGATCGTCTTCGTGTCGCTGATGGCGCTCTATATGACCTTCAAGGCGCTGTGGTAGATAGGCGTGGATACGTCCTCCTTGCGGAGCCCACCATGCGCAAGCCGGCAACATCGACCAGCAAGGCGGCGCGACGGCCGCACACCAAACCGGCAGATGCGCTGTTCGACGCGTACCCTGCCCCGGTCAAAGCCAAGCTGCTGGCGCTGCGGCAGCTGATCTTCGAGACCGCGGAGGCGACCAAGGGCGTCGGCGCGCTGGAAGAGACGCTGAAATGGGGCCAGCCGAGCTACCTCACGCCGGAGACCGGCAGCGGCAGCACGGTCCGGATCGATCAGGTGAAGCCGGCCGCCGACCAGGTCGCGGTCTACTTCCACTGCCAGACCAATCTGGTCGAGACCTTCCGCGAACTCTATCCCGAGCTCAGCTACAGCGGCAACCGCGCCATCCTGCTCGATGTCGCGGGCAAGCTCCCCGAATCCGCGCTGCGCCACTGCGTGGCGCTGGCGCTGACTTATCATCTGAACAAGCGGACGGCAGGCAGCAGGACGTAACCTCCGTCATTGCGAGGAGCGAAGCGACGAAGCAATCCATCTGACCGCCCGTGAGGATAGATGGATTGCTTCGCTCCGCTCGCAATGACGTGGCGGGTACAGCCTTTCTACGCCACCAGCGCGGTCGCGACGCGTTGCGCCTTCAGCAGGCTGATGACCTCGGCGTTCGGCCGGGCGCGGCTGAACAAGAAGCCCTGGCCCTCGTGGCAGCCTTCGGCGCGCAGGCAGCTCAACTCCGCCTCGGTCTCGACGCCCTCGGCGGTGATGGTGACGCCGAGCCCGATGCCGAGACTGACGATCGAACGCACGATCGCCTGCGCGTCCGGGTTCGCGCCAAGGTCGCGCACGAAGGACTGGTCGATTTTGATCTTGTCGAACGGGAAGCTGCGCAGATAGCTGAGGCTCGAATAGCCGGTGCCGAAATCGTCCATCGACATCCGCACCCCGAGCGCACGCAGCGCATGCAGCGTCGCCAGCACCTGGCTGCTCTTCTCGAGCAGCAGCGTCTCGGTAATCTCGAGCTCGAGCCGCCGCGCCGGCAGGCCGGATTGCCGCAGCGCGTCGGTGACCAGCGCCAGCAGGTTGCCGGTACGGAATTGCAGCGGCGACAGGTTGACCGCGACGCGTACGTCATCCGGCCATTGCGCCGCGTCCATGCAGGCGCGATGCAGCATCAGCGCGCCCAGCGGATTGATCAGCCCGGTCTCCTCTGCCACCGGGATGAACTCGCCCGGCGAGATCATGCCGCGCTCTGGATGCGGCCAGCGCACCAGCGCCTCGAAGCCGGTGATGCGCCCGGTCGCAAGATCGACCAGCGGCTGGTAATAGGGCCGCAGGCCTTCGTTCTGGATCGCATCGCGCAGGTCGATCTCGATCTTGCGGCGGCTTTGGGCGCGCGCGTCCATCTCCGCCTCGAAGAAGGAGAAGGTGCCGCGGAATTCGCTCTTGGCGCGCGACAAGGCCATGTCGGCGCTCTTCAGGAGTTTTTCGGAATCCTCGCCGTCGCCGGGCGACATCGCGATCCCGATGCTGGCGCCGATCACCACCGAATGCCCCTCGAGCAGATAGGGCTCGCCGATCGCGTCCAAAATCCGCCGCGCCAGCAACACCGCGTCCTCGGGCCGCATCACGCCGCCCTGCACGATGGTGAACTCATCGGAGTTGAGACGGGCCAGCGCATCTTCCTCGCGCAGCGTCGAGCGCAGGCGCTTGGCGACCGCGCGCAGCAGCTTGTCGCCGATGCCGTGACCGAGCGTCTCGTTGACCGCCTTGAAATTGTCGAGACCCAGCATCAGCACCGCGACCTTGTCGGTCGAGCGGCGGGTGTGCTGCAGCATCTCGTCCATCTGCTGGCGCAGCAGATTGCGGTTGGGCAGGCCGGTCAGGCTGTCGTGCTGGGCCATGAAGGCGAGTCGCGCCTCGGCGCGCTTGCGTTCCGTGATGTCCATCAGCGCGAGCAGCATCGCCGGCTGGTCGCCATGCATCAGCTGGCGCGAATAGATCGCAAGGTCGATCAGCGTGCCGTCGGCGCGCACATGCTTCCAGGTCCGCGCCGCCTGCTCGTCGCTGCTGCGGCCCGCCGCCCAAGGCAAGTCGGCATCGAATGCCTGCAGGCTCCTGATCGTCATCCGCTCGAATTCGGCGCGGACGTAGCCGTAATGCGCGATCGCAGCGTCGTTGACGGCGAGGATCCGCTCGCCGTCGAGCGCGCACAGGATCATCGGCACCGGATTGCCGTCGAACAGCAGGCGGAACGACGCCTCGCGCTGCTTCAGTTCGGTGATGTCGACGCGCAGGCCGACGATGCCGCCATCCGAGGTCAGCCGCTCCTCGATCAGCACGACGCGGCCGTCGGCCAGCACCTGCTCGTGCCGCTCACCCGGCTGGTACATCTTCCTGAGCCGTTCGGCGATCCACTCTTCCTCGCGGCCGGCGGCCTCCGGATAATCGCCGCGCGCGACACCGATGCGGATGGTGTCTTCCAGGCGCGCACCGTGCTCGAACAGATCGGAGCTGCGCTTGTAGATTTCCGAATACTTCTTGTTCCAGAGCGTATAGCGGCCTTCGCGGTCCAGGAACACGATGCCCTGCGGCAGGATGTCGATCGCCTCACGCAGCCGCGCGTTGGATTTGCGCGCCTCGGCGATCGCGGCCTCGGCCTGCGCGCGCTGGCGCACCAGTTCGCCGATCTCGACCGCGGGGCGGCGCGATCTGCCCGACACTTTCGGCATCGGTGCGGGCCGGCGGCCCCGAGGACGGGACAGTTTGGCCTGGTTCAGTTTCTTGGTGTTTTTCTTCGGCCGCATCATCGGTATCGCACGCCCCACGCGCATTCCAGTTCGGCGATATATCTGCGATAAGTCTCTGAAAAATTGGTATCTCCTGGCGCGTAGCTGCGCTGCCTGAGAAGCCCTTGCATGCCTGCTTTGCAGGCGAATTCACGCCGGGCGCGAGTTTGCTCCCGGCGCTCCGGCGGCGCACGGCACAGATTCGCAGCGACGAAGCGCCGGCTCTTGGTGAAGGAAGCGTAAACCGGCGCGCGATTGCACAATGAATGCGCCGAAGACGCTTCAAGCGCATCAATGTTCGTCAGCGTGCCGCAGGGTTATCGCGCGGTTAAAGTGCGGTGCGCCTCAGCCTTCGGATTTTGCCGGATCATACCTTAGTTGGTGATCTCGATGCGCGTGCCGCCTCGGCCGTTGCGCTCGACCAGCGCATAGAGCATTGCGGCGTGCGAGGGATGCAGGCGCACGCAGCCATGCGAGGCCGGTCCGCCAAGGCGCGTGAGTTCGTATGTTCCATGGATGGCAAAGCCGCGGTGGAAGAAGATCGAGTGCGGCATCGGCGAGTTATAGTACTTCTTCGAGTACCAGCGGCGCGCCAGCATCTGCGGACGGAACACCCCACTCGGCGTGCCATAGCCGCGGCGGCCGGTCGACACCGGCCAGTTGTAGCGTCTCGCGCCGTCGACGCTGACCGCCATGCGCTGCGATGATTTATCGATGTGAACGACGACATCGGCCCGTGCCGGGGAGAACGCCAAAATCGGCGCGGCAATCGCGGCGGCAAACGCCAGCCGTACGCACGATACGCTTGTCACAATAACGCCTACCCTGAAATTATTGCGGACATGATGTCGCCCACAACGTGCGCTTGTAAAGTGGCGTGGCTCACATCGGAGCCTGGAAGCCGCGGGTAATCTTAATCCACCCTGTGGGCGATCAAGCGAATGGGATGAAAGCGCGGTACGTCCGGTTCGAATCCATGCTAGCCTTGCGCCGACAGAGTGATCCGAATGACACCCCGCCTGCGTCTGTTCCCACTCCTGATCTTAGCCCTCGTCGCCTGCACCATCTCCGCGCGGGCGCAGGACAGGGGCTCGCTCAATCCACAGCCGCTGCCGCCGCTCGCCAACCCCAACGATCCAAAGATCGGGGCGAAGCAGCTGTTCGCGCGCAAGGTTTTGCCGGCGGCATTGCCGACCCGGTCGATCGGCGGCTACACCAAGGGTTGTCTCGCCGGCGCCACGCAGATGCCGCTCAACGGCGACACCTGGCAGGTGATGCGCTTGTCGCGCAACCGCTACTGGGGTCACCCCAACATGATCGCGCTGCTGAAGCGGCTTGCGGCCAACGCGCACAAGGACGCCGGCTGGCCGGGCATCCTGGTCGGCGATATCGGCCAGCCGCGCGGCGGCCCCGCGCTCTCCGGTCATGCCAGCCACCAGATCGGACTCGACGCCGACATCTGGCTGACGCCGATGCCCGATCGCAAATTGTCGCGCGAGGACCGCGAGGAGATGTCGGCGGTGATGATGGTGCGCGACGACCGGCTCGACATCGATCCGCGCGTCTTCACGCCGGGCCACGTACTCGTTATCCGCGACGCGGCGCGGGAGCCGGCGGTGCAGCGCATCTTCGTCAATCCCGCGATCAAGAAGGCGCTGTGCCGCGAGGCCACGGGCGATCGCGGCTGGCTGTCGAAGATCCGGCCGTGGTGGGGCCACGACTACCACTTCCACATTCGCATGCGATGTCCGTCCGGCAGCCCGACCTGCGAGAGCCAGAAGGCGCAGGCGGAGGGCGAAGGCTGCAAGCCGTCCGATCTCGCCTTCTGGTTCAAGGATTCGGTGCTGCATCCGAAGCCTCCGCCGAAGCCGCCGAAACCCCGCCCGCCGATGACGCTTGCGCAGATGCCGGCTGACTGCAGGACGGTGCTGAACGCCCCCGACGCCAAACAGCAGCTGCCAGGGCAATAACATCTTCGTCAGGCGGCTATGCCGGCCGGCTCGAACTGCGATATGATCTCGTGCCGTCGCGCCGTAAGCGCGTTCGGGCGATGGATCGGGGCGGCTGATCTGTTTATCCGTCATCACGAATGGACCAGACATGCGCAAATCGCTCCTCGCCGCAGCGCTCGTGCTCGTCTCGACTTCCGCTGTCGCGGCGGAGGAGCCGAGCGGCTGTGACAAGTTCAAATGGTCGATCGAGCGCGCACGCGCCGCGCTGACCGCGTCCGATCGTGCCAGGGTCGTATCGGGAAGCGAGCAGACGGCGCTGCCGGCGACCGCGATCACGCTGGCGCTGGTGGCCCCCGGCGACGCCAAATTGCCGACCCCGCCGGAGCGCGCGCCGAAGGAAGGCACCTTCGCCGGCTTCACCAACTTCAAGGCCGCGCCGAAGGCCGGGCTCTATACCGTCAGCCTGTCGGCCGGGGCCTGGGTCGACCTGGTGCAGGACGGGCATCTCCTGAAGCCCAAGGCGTTCAGCGGCGCGACCGATTGCGACGGTATCCGCAAGACCGTGAAATACGACCTCGCCGCCAGCCCCTTCGTGCTGCAGGTCAGCGGCTCAAAAGAGAACTCGCTGTCGATCGCGATCCAGCCGGCGGACGAATAGGACGAGCGGTTAGACAAACGGTCGCCTTTACCGTAAGCCCCAGCCTGCTATGTTTGCAGCGCGATATCCCTGAGGACCGTAAGTCCGTCGGGGACCAGCGGAACAGCGCTTCCGTCCGTCGCAGGCCAGACCCCAACCCAACGCCTGATTTGCGCGCAATCGTTCGCGCGCGAACTCGCACGGAGCGCTTTCCATGTCACGACTTTCAATTTCAAGGCTTGCCGGACTTTTCACCGCTTTCGTCATCCTGCTCGGCGCGCTGCATTCGCCCGCGAGAGCGGAGGACAAGACGCTCACCGTGTTTGCCGCCGCCTCGATGAAGAACGCGCTCGACGACATCGATGCAGCCTATACCGCCAAGACCGGCGTCAAGATCACCGCCAGCTATGCCGCGAGCTCGGCGCTTGCCAAGCAGATCGAGCAGGGTGCGCCGGCCGACGTGTTCGTCTCCGCCGACACCGACTGGATGGACTATGCGATCAAGCAGAAGAACATCAATGAGCAGACGCGGGTGAACCTGCTCGGCAACTCGATCGTGCTGATCGCGCCGAAGGATTCCAAGATCGACAACGTCAACATCGGACCGGGCTTCGATCTCGCCAAGGTCGCCGGCGACGCCAGGATCGCGACCGGCGACGTCAAGGCGGTGCCGGTCGGCAAATACGCCAAGGCCGCGCTGGAGAAGCTCGGCGCCTGGCAGGCGGCGGAGCCGAAATTCGCGATGGCCGAGAGCGTGCGCGCCGCGCTGACGCTGGTGGCACGCGGCGAAGCCGTGCTCGGCATCGTCTATTCGACCGACGCCAAGGTCGAGCCGGGCGTCAAGATCGTCGGCACCTTCCCGGCCGACACCCATCCGGCCATCATCTATCCGGTCGCGGCGACCACGACCGCGAAGCCGGAGACCGCCGAGTACCTGGCCTTCCTGCGCTCGTCCGCGGCGAAGACGATCCTCGAGAAATACGGCTTCAAGTTCCTGATCAGCCCGACGACCTAAGCGTGTTCGAGATCTCGCCGACCGAATGGACGGCGATCCTGCTGTCGCTGCGGGTCGCCGTCATCGCAACACTGGTGGCGACCCCGTTCGGGGTAGCGCTCGCCTGGCTGCTGGCGCGGCGCGATTTCTGGGGCAAGTCGCTGCTCGATGCCGCCGTGCATCTGCCGCTGGTGCTGCCGCCCGTCGTCACCGGCTATTTGCTGCTGCTGACCTTCGGCAAGCGCGGCCTGGTCGGCGGCTGGCTGGCCGACCATCTCGGCATCGTGTTCGCATTCCGCTGGACCGGCGCGGCGCTCGCCTGCGGCGTGATGTCGTTTCCGCTTCTGGTGCGGCCGATCCGTCTCTCGATCGAAGCGGTCGACCGCCGGCTCGAGCAGGCGGCCGAGACACTCGGCGCCGCGCCCTGGCGGGTGTTCGCAACCGTGACGCTGCCGCTGGCGCTGCCCGGCTTGCTGGCCGGCATGGTACTCGGTTTTGCCAAGGCGATCGGCGAGTTCGGCGCGACCATCACCTTCGTCTCCAACATTCCCGGCGAGACCCAGACCATTTCGTCGGCGATCTATTCGCTGATCCAGACGCCGGATGGCGACCCCGCCGCCGCGCGGCTCGTGATCATCTCGATCGTGCTCGCGGTCGGCGCACTGGTCGCGGCTGAAGTGTTCGCGCGTCGCGCCACCGCGCGCCTGCATGGGCAATAGAGCATGATCCGGAAAAGTGTGAAGCGGTTTTCCGAAGAGGTCATGCTCAAACAAGGAGCTAAAGCGCGATGACGATTCAACTCAATCTCATCGCGCTTTAGCCATGCTGCGCGTCGACATCACCAAGCAGCTCGGCGAGTTCTCGCTTGCGGCCTCGTTCAGCAGCGAGGGCCGCGTCACCGGCCTGTTCGGCGCGTCCGGCTCCGGCAAGACCTCGCTGATCAACACCATCGCGGGACTGTTGCGTCCCGACCGCGGCACCATCGTGATCGACGGCGAGACCGTCGACGATACCGCGACCGGCATCCACGTCCCGAGCTGGCGCCGCCGCATTGGTTACGTGTTCCAGGACGCGCGGCTGTTTCCGCATCTCGATGTCCGCCAGAACCTCGACTACGGCCGCCGCATGAACGGCCTCACCGAAGATCCCGCCCAACACCGGCGCGTCGTCGACCTGCTCGACATCGGCGCCCTGCTCGACCGCCGTCCCGGAAAGCTCTCCGGCGGCGAGCGCCAGCGCGTCGCGCTCGGCCGGGCGCTGCTGTCCAAGCCGCGGCTGCTGCTGCTCGACGAGCCGCTGGGGGCGCTCGACGAAAGCCGCAAGCTCGAGATCCTGCCCTATCTGGTGCGGCTGCGCGACGAAGCCGGCATCCCGATGGTCTATGTCAGCCACGACGCGGCCGAGCTGCGCCAGCTCGCCACCCAGATCGTGATGCTGCGCGGCGGCCAGGTGACCGCGTTCGGCGGTGTCAAGGTGCTGACGGCGGGCGCCTAGCTGGCCGTTTTTCCGAAAGTCGGCATAAGATAGCCTATCTTGTCTGCCAGGCCCGCGTCGGGACGTCCGATCGGGCATAGGGAAGGGTGAATTTGTGCGACTGACTGGCTGGGTGTTGCTGCTGATCGGCGGGCTGCTGTGCGCCACGATTTCGTGGGCCGCGCTCGGCTTCCTGCTGATGGGCGTCGGCCTGATCGCGCTGCAGGTCGACGAGCGGCGCCGGCGTCCGGCCGATGCTGCCGTGCCGGCCGGCGCCTCGGGATTTACACCGCCGCGCCTCAGCGACGGACTGCAGCCGCCGACCCTCGACCCGATCGAAGCCCAGGATACCGGGCAGCGTCAGCCGCGCCGGGTGGCCTGGCCCGACAAGAAGGGGGACGCGGCTTACGACCGGGAGACTTACGACCGGGAGGCCTGGCGCCGGCTTGTCGACAGCGATCCCGACCTCGCCCAGATCGCCAATGTGCTCGCCGATTACGGCCCGCAATATGTCGACGAGCTGGCGGCGAGCTATCTGGCCGCACCCGACAAGGGCCGCCTGGCGGCGATTGTCGACGGCATCATCGCGCGCGCCGGGGATGGTCAGCCGATCCCGCCGCCGCCCGCACCAGTCGAAGCATCTCGGCCGCCGCCGCTGCCGCCCCCGCCGCAGCCAAAGCAGGTGATCATCCCTTCCGCCAAGCCGGCGGCTTCGCCAAGCAATCGCGCAAACGCTCTCGAAGCGTCCCTGCTCGCCACGGTCGAGGAGGCTTCCGCCAAGATGGCCGCCGAACGCGCGGGTCTCTTCAAGCCTGCCAAGGAGCCTGGCAAAGAGCCGGGCAAGGCCACCGACAGCCGGCCGCAGGCGGCGATCCCGCGGGAACCGCTGTTCGGTCGCGCAACCCGGGACGCGAAGCCCGCCGCTTCGCCGCCGGTACCGGTCACACCGCCGCCCATGCCGGCCGACACGCCCGCCGCCCTCGAAGCATCGTTGATCGCCGCCGTCAGCGAGGCCGCCGCCCGGCGCGCGGACGCCCCCAAGGATGCATCCAAGGACGCCCCCAAGGACGCGTCCAAGCCGGCACCGGAGTCAGCGCCGCCGGCGAGGCGCGAGCCCGAAATCCGTGCGGTCGCGCCCACTCCACCGACGCCACCTCCGCCGGCTCCCGCTGCGCCCGCCACGACGCCAGCTGCGACGACACGACCTGCGAAGACAGCGGCCGACAATCTCGACGAGACGCTGCTCGCGGCGCTGGCCGAGATTTCCGGCCAGAAAATCAAGGGCGAGACCAAGCCGGACGCGGCGTCCAAGGGCTCGTCCGGTCCGCCGGCCGACGACGGGCTGTCCGACATGATCAAGAAGTTCGCGCCGGATTCGAACTTCCTGCGCAAGACGTAACGGCGCGGCTCAGACCCCCGCCACCGACGCCCAGATGTCGGCGAGCTTGCGCTTGACGATCTGCATCCGCGTTTGCGGCGCGACCTTCTCCTCTTCCTCCGGCAGGCGCAGACCGACCACGTTGACGCGGCCACCGCTGATGCTGCGCGCCACCAGCACGATCTCGTCGAGCGCCAGTTCGGCCCCTTCCTTCGGTGCGCGGTCGAGATTGACGTCGAAATAGTCGGCGAGCGTCAGCTTGGCCTGGTGCTCGTCGACCTTGACGCCGTAGATCTCGGCGAGTTCGCCGAGCGTATGCTCGGCCGACACCATGAAGTCGCCGAGCAGATGCGGATCGGGCTCGCTCGACGGCGCCATGTCGACGAAGAAGCGGTCGAGCGCCTCGGCGCGCTCCGGCGGCGCCAGCAAATAGATGTAGTCGCCGGGCGCGACCGGATCGGCCTCGGTCGGCGTCAGGATCCGCTCGTCGCGGATCACCAGCGTCGGCTTCGACCAGGACGGGATCAGCCCGCGACGGAAATACAGGCTCTTCGGCCGCACCGGATAGCCGACCAGCTGTTGCTCGAGCTGGCCGGGCAAATCGAGCTCGACGCGGCGCGGGCCGCGTTCGGCGCGCGGCAGCGCGACATGCAGCCGCCGCGCCGCCGGCGCCAGCGTCCAGCCCTGCAACAGCAGCGAGATGATGACGACGACGAAGGCGACGTCGAAATAGAGATAGGCTTTCGAGAGTCCGACCAGCATCGGGATGGAAGCGAGGAAGATCGCCACCGCGCCGCGCAGGCCGGTCCAGGCGATGAAGACCTTTTCCCGCCAGTTGAACTTGAACGGTGCGAGGCAGATCAGCACCGCCAGCGGCCGCGCCACCAGCATCAGCGCGAACGCCACCAGCACGGCGCCGCCGGCGCTGGAGAGCAGGCGATGCGGCGAGACCAAGAGGCCGAGCAGCACGAACATCACGATCTGCGCCAGCCAGGTCGCGGCGTCGAGGAACGTCACCACCGAATTATGCGCGCGGGTCGGCCGGTTGCCGATGATGATACCGGCGAGATAAACCGCGAGAAATCCCGAGGCATGCACGATCTGCGAGCCGCCGAAGATCACCAATGCCGCCGTGGTGACGAACGGCGCATGCAGGCCCTGCGGCAGCGCTACATAGTTCAGCGCGATCACCACCAGCCGGCCGCCGATCACCCCGATGATGGCGCCGAACACCGCCTCCTGGATGAACTCCAGCGCGATGTGCGAGGCCGAGCTCTGGCCGATCGAGATGAACTCGACCAGCATCAAGGTGAGGAAGATCGCGAACGGATCGTTGGTGCCGGATTCCGCCTCCAGCGTCGCGCCGACGCGTGGGCGTAGCCGCAGACCCTGGGTGTGCACCAGCAGGAACACGGCAGCCGCGTCGGTCGAGGCCACGACGGCGCCGACCAGCAATGACTCGGTCCAGTTGAGGTCGAGCACGAAACGGGCGACCGGCGCCGTGATCAGCGCGGTCAACAGCACGCCGGCGGTCGCCAGCACCATCGAGGGCACCAGCACGGTGCGGATGCTGGCAAACCGGGTCTTCAATCCGCCGTCGAACAGGATCAGCGCCAGCGCCACCGAGCCGACCAGATAGGTGGTGCGGACGTCGTCGAACTGCAGCCGGCCGGGGCCGGAATCGCCCGCCAGCATGCCGACCAGCAAGAACACCAGCAGCAAGGGAGCGCCGAACCGCAAGGCCAGCAGGC
This sequence comes from Bradyrhizobium australafricanum, assembly GCF_020329495.1. Lineage (NCBI taxonomy): Bacteria > Pseudomonadati > Pseudomonadota > Alphaproteobacteria > Hyphomicrobiales > Nitrobacteraceae > Bradyrhizobium > Bradyrhizobium australafricanum. The sequence goes on from NZ_JAGKJL010000037.1 coordinate 42,137, forward strand.
TCGACAGGATGCCGGCCATCACCAGCACCGCACCGAGCAGGATCGCTATACTGACGGAGTCGAGGGATGCCATGCGCCTTCGGAGGTCTCAAATACTTGCAATTGCATCCTTATCGTCGCCACACTGGGACGCCAACCGATTTCTGACATAAGCGGCAATGTGCCCGGTCTCATCATCCCTAGGTCGCCCCGACACTGTGTTGTATCGATGGTCGCGTGCGCGGCTTTGTGGGATTCTGCCGGCGCATTCGAATCACATTTGGCTGACCCGCGCTTCGAGTTGAGATTTTGCCGATGGACATGAACTGGAAGGACGTCCTCGAATCGATCCAAATGGCGGCGCGCTCGGTCGGCGCCGAGGTCGCCTCGCCCTGGTTCTATCTGCAATTCGGCATCATCCTCGCCGCCGCGGGCCTCGCCTACGCCGCCGACACCGCCATTCATGCGCGGGTCGACATGTCGTCGCTGGCGATGCGCTGGCCGCTGCCGCTCCGGCACTTCGCCCGCGTGATGGTGAAGAGCGCTTCCACCGCCGTGTTCGCGGTCCTGATGATCATCTCCCGCATCGTGATGTGGCACGCGACCTGGCCGAGCCGCAGCTACCTGATCGCGGTCTCCGCCAAGCTGGCGCTGGCCTGGCTGGTGATCCGCCTCGTCACCTCGGTGATCGATAACGCCTTCATCGTGAAAACAGTCTCGATCGCGGCCTGGGTGGTCGCCGCGCTCAGCATCATCGGCCAGCTCGACTGGGCGGCCGACACGCTGGATGCGTATGCGGTCGTGGTCGGCGGCCTCCGCCTTTCCCCGCTGCTGCTGATCAAGGCCGGCGCGCTCCTGATCGTGGCGCTGTGGCTGACCAACCTCGCCGGCAATTTCGCCGAGAGCCGCATCAACCGCGCCACCGATCTGACGCCGTCGATCCAGGTGCTGCTGGTCAAGATCATCCGCATCGGATTGATGGTGACGGCGATCGTGATCGCGCTCGGCGCGGTCGGCATCAACCTCTCCGCGCTCGCGGTGTTCACCGGCGCGGCCGGCGTCGGCATCGGTCTCGGCCTGCAGAAGATCGTCGCCAATTTCATCAGCGGCCTGATCCTGTTGGTCGACAAATCGGTCAAGCCCGGCGATCTCGTCACGATCGGCGACAATTCGGGCCGGATCAGCGCGATGAAGACCCGCTACATCTCGGTCGCTGCCGGCGACGGCCGCGAGTTCCTGATCCCGAACGAGGACCTGGTGACGCAGAAGGTCACCAACTGGACCTATACCGACAAGAACACGCTGGTGAAGATCGCCTTCTCCACCAATTACGACGCCAATCCGCGGCAGGTCTGCAAGCTCGCGATCACGACCGCGGCGGCCCATCCGCGCGCCACCAAGGGCCGGACGCCGAACTGCATCCTGACCGAATTCGCCGAGGCCGGGATGAAATTCTCCCTGACCTTCTGGATCGCCGACCCCGACGGCATGGACAATGTGAAGAGCGACGTCATGCTGTCGCTGTGGGACGCCTTCAAGCAGGAGGGCATCCGGGTGCCCTACCCGGTGCGGGAACTCCGCATCCGCGGCGGCGCGCTGCCGGTCGAGAGCGTGGTCGAGGTCTCCAATTAGCGCTTGCGCGCGGTCTTTTCACCGCAGCGGTGGCCGCTGTTCCGGATATGGCCTGAAAATCAAGCCGTTTGGACATGTCCCCATGCCCAACCTTGGCTTGCGCCGGGCGCGCCGATCATTAAATTAGGGCCTGAAATCAGCCCCTTGCCCGCAGAAAACAGCCCGCCCATGAGCTATATCGACGCCACCGACACCTCGCTTCGCAAGACCGGTCAGATCAAGCTGCACGGACCGAGCGGCTTTGCCGGCATGCGCAAGGCGGGCGCCCTGGTGTCGAAATGCCTCGATGCGCTCACCGACATCGTCAAGCCGGGTATCCCGACCTCCGTCATCGACGAGTTCGTCCGCAAGTTCGCCTTCGACCACGGCGCCTATCCGGCGACGCTGATGTATCGCGGCTATCGCTACTCGACCTGCACCTCGATCAATCACGTGGTCTGCCACGGCATGCCGGGCGACCGCCCGCTGAAGGAAGGCGACATCGTCAATGTCGACGTCACCTTCATCGTCGACGGCTGGTACGGCGACTCCAGCCGCATGTATGCGATCGGCGCCATCGCGCGGAAGGCCGAGCGGCTGATCGAGGTGACCTATGAGGCGATGATGCGCGGCATCGCCGCGGTGAAGCCCGGCGCCACCACCGGCGATATCGGCCATGCCATCCAGAGCTTTGTCGAACCGCAGGGCATGAGCGTGGTGCGCGACTTCTGCGGCCACGGCCTCGGCCGCCTGTTCCACGACGAGCCGAACATCATCCATATCGGCCGCCCCGGCGAAGGCGCGCCCTTGAAGCCCGGCATGTTCTTCACCATCGAGCCGATGATCAATCTCGGCAAGCCGCATGTGAAGATCCTGTCCGACGGCTGGACCGCGGTGACCCGCGACCGTTCGCTGTCGGCGCAGTTCGAGCACTCGGTCGGCGTCACCGCGGACGGCGTCGAGATCTTCACGCTGTCCGAACGCCATGGCGAGAAGCCGTGGGTTCAGGTCTAATCGGGTTGAGCTGTAACCCTCCTCGTCAATAATCGCTCCGCGTGCGCTCGATGATCTCCTCGGGCGTGTGGTTCTCTCCGATCGACATCGCGCAGATCCGCGACAGATGCAGATAGGACAGTCCGGTCTCCTCCGCCCAGGCGTTGAACTGCGCCTGCACCTTGGCGAGATCGCGCTTCGACTTGACCTCCTCGGCGATATCGAGGCCGGCATCGCGCAGGCAGGCGACGACGTCGCGCGAGGTGACGAATCCGTCCCAGCCGAGGAAGCGCAGCAGCATCTGTCCGGTGTTGCCGCCGAGCCGGCTGCCGCGCTTGGCCAATAGCTCCAGCAGTCCGACCTCATCCGATGACGGCCAGGCGCTAAGGAATTTGCCGAAGCTGCCGTGCTCGCGCGCGATCTCCTGCACGAAGCGGCCGTTGTCGCGCACCGACATGATCTTGGCGCCGTTGCGCACGATCCTGGCGTCGCTGACGAGCTTCTCCCAGAATTCGTCGGGCTTGAAGGCGAGCTTGGCGGGCTGGAAGCCGAGGAACGCCTCCTCGAAGCCCGGCCATTTGGCGTCGATCACGCTCCAGGCAAAGCCCGCGCAGAACACGCGCCTGGTCATCTCGGCCAGCACGCGGTCGTCACCGAGCTTGGCCAGCGCCTTGCCGCCCGCCGGCGGCCGCAGCAGCTTCTCCAGCGCCTTCGGCCCGCCCTTGCGCTTCTCGGCGCGCGAGCGGATCACCTTGAATGATGTCACGCGACCCTCCCCCTCTTTGCTCTCGATCCGTTGCGGCCGACGGTAATTCGCCGGTCGCATTGTGGCAAACCGGAGCGGCATCGGCCCTTCAGGATCGCCCCTTGCAAAATGCGGCCGGCACGGCATGGTTGTGGCCGATGCCCACCAAGCCCGATACCAGCGACGACGAAGCCGACGAGACGCCGCATTATCACGGCCATCGCGAACGGCTGCGCGAGCGCTTCTATGCGGCCGGGCCCGACGCGCTGACCGACTACGAGCTATTGGAAATGGCGCTGTTCGCCGCGATCCCGCGCCGCGACACCAAGCCGTTGGCCAAGGCGCTGCTGAAGAAGTTCGGCTCGTTCGCCGAGGTGGTGCATGCGCCGGTGGCGCGGCTGCGCGAGGTCGAGGGCGTCAAGGATGCCTCGATCAACCAGATCAAGCTGCTCGCCGCCGCCGCCGGCCGGATCGCCAAGGGCGAGATCAGGCGCAACATCGCGCTGTCGTCCTGGAACGACGTCATCGACTATTGCCGCACCGGCATGGCGTTCGCCGACAAGGAGCAGTTCCGCCTCCTGTTCCTCGACAAGCGCAACCAGCTGATCGCCGACGAGGTGCAGCAGACCGGCACCGTCGATCACACCCCGGTCTATCCGCGTGAGGTGATCAAGCGCGCGCTGGAATTGTCCGCCACTGCGCTGATCCTGGTGCACAACCATCCGTCCGGCGATCCGACGCCGTCGCAGGCCGACATCCAGATGACGAAAGCCATCGTCGACATCGCAAAGCCGCTCGGGATCGCCGTGCACGACCACATCATCGTCGGCAAGAACGGGCATACCAGCTTCAAGGGCATGCGGCTGATTTAGCATTGCACTCAACAAGCCCTCCGCTGTCGTGTGCGCAATTGCGCACGGGGGCCGGGACCCATACCCACAGGGTTGCGTTGTCGAAGCACGCTATGGCTCCAGCTTTGCAAGCCAATTTGCTTTCGTGGTTATGGGTCCCGGGTCGCGCTGCGCTTGCCCGGGACGACATCGAGATTGTGGCAGAGAGTCATACGTCCGCATTCTCGCGACATCTCTTGCCGAGCCTTGCATCTCGTTCCGCCCGCGTCATACGAACCAAGCGTAACTGCCGCTAAACTAGCCAATGCAACGTTTTCCGCACGGCGGCGTTTGTTGCAGGTTGCATTGATGGCTTCCAAGCCTTGGGGGACCGATGTCCGATTTCGTCATTGAGGAGGGGCTGCCCTATCCGCTGGGCGCCCACTGGAGCGGCCACGGCACCAATTTCGCGGTGTTTTCCGCCAACGCCACCAAGGTCGAGGTCTGCCTGTTCGACGGCGAGCGCGAGACGCATCGCTTCGAGCTGCCCGAATATACCGACCAGGTGTTTCACGGCTTCATCAACGGCGTGCAGCCGGGGACGTTCTACGGCTACCGCGTCTACGGTCCCTACCAGCCGGACGGCGGCCACCGCTTCAATCCGAACAAGCTGCTGCTCGATCCCTACGCCTGCGCCCATGCCGGCAGCCTGACCTGGAATCCGGCGGTGTTCGGCTACAAGATGGAGAGCGGCGACGACCTCACCTTCGACGAGCGCGACAGCGCGCCGTTCATGCCGAAATGCGTGGTGGTCGATCCCAATTTCGACTGGGTCCAGGAGGCGCAGCGGCAGGACGTGCATTGGGACGAGACCGTGGTCTACGAGACCCACGTCAAGGGGTTCACCAAGCAGCACCCGGGCGTCAACGAACATTTGCGCGGCACCTATGCCGGCTTCGGCTCGAACGCTGCGATCGACCATCTCAAGGCGCTCGGCATCACCTCGGTCGAGCTGCTGCCGGTGCATTCCTTCATCAACGACAGCAACCTGCTGGACAAGCACCTGACCAATTACTGGGGCTACAACACCATCGGCTTCTTCGCGCCGGATCCGCGCTACGCCGCCGACGTGCCGAACAGCCTGCGCGAATTCAAGGAGATGGTGTCGCGGCTGCATGGCGCCGGCCTCGAAGTCATTCTCGACGTCGTCTACAACCACACCGCCGAAGGCAATGAGCGCGGCCCGACGCTGTCGTTCAAGGGCATCGACAATGCGAGCTATTACCGCCTGCTGCCGGACAAGCGGCGCTACTATATCAACGACACCGGCACCGGCAACACGGTGAACCTGTCGCATCCGCGGGTGATCCAGATGGTGATGGACAGCCTGCGCTACTGGGCCGGCCACATGCATGTCGACGGCTTCCGCTTCGATCTCGGCACCATCCTGGCACGTGAGGTCTACGGCTTCGACGAGCAGTCCGGCTTCCTCAAGGCGATGAACCAGGACCCGCTGCTCGCGACCGTCAAGCTGATCGCCGAACCCTGGGATTGCGGCCCCGGCGGCTACCAGGTCGGCGGCTTCCCGGCGGGCTGGGCGGAGTGGAACGACAAATACCGCAACGTTGTGCGCGATTTCTGGCGCGGCGAGGCGGCGCCAGGCAGCCTGGCACCGCGGCTGCTCGGCTCGCACGACGTGTTCAACCGCGAGGGCCGCCGCACCTGGGCCAGCGTCAACTTCATCACCGCCCATGACGGGTTCACGCTGAACGACTGGGCGAGCTACAACAACAAGCACAATGAGGCCAACGGCGAGCACAACAATGACGGCTCGTCGGACAACCACTCCTGGAATTGCGGCGCCGAGGGCCCGACCGCCAATCCGGATATCCGCACTTTGCGCGAACGGCAGAAGCGCAACATGCTGGCGACGCTGCTGGCCTCGCAGGGCACGCCGATGCTGCTCGGCGGCGACGAGTTCGGCCGCACCCAGCGCGGCAACAACAATGCGTACTGCCAGGACAACGACATCTCGTGGTTCGACTGGAATTTTTCCGACGACGGCGGGAAGCTGCTCGCCTTCACCAAGCGGATGATCAAGCTGCGGCGCGACTACCCGATCCTGCGCCGCAGCCGCTTCCTCTCCGGCGATCGCGATCCCCAACTCGAGATCCGCGACGTGGTCTGGATCAGCACGACAGGCGTGGAGATGACGCAGGCCGACTGGAGCACCGGCTGGATCAAATGCTTCGGCGTCGTGCTCGACGGCCGCGCCCGCAAGACCGCGATCGCGCGCGAGGGCGAGGACGACACGGTGCTCGTTATCCTCAACAGCTTTGAGGGCGAGGTGGACTTCAAGCTACCGCGGACGTCAGCCGGACCGCGCTGGTCGTTGCTGCTGGATACCAACGCGCCGGAACAGCCGGCAGGCGCGCAGTTTGCGTTCGACGGCACGTACAGGGCGGTGGGGCGTTCGTTCGTGCTCTTCACCGCCGGCGAGGTGAAGTCATCCCCGTAGCCCGTTGGCTCCACCCGGGCTGCGGTCCGCCTTCTCCTTCCCCTGAGGGTGAAGGTCGGGATGGGGGTCAGCCCCGGGCGACGCTGCAAGCCGAGAGTGCAGATCCCCACCCGCTTTGCTCTCACGAGCAAAGCGACCTCCCCTTTTCAAGGGGAGGTTAGAGTCCCGCGACCCCGTCGGCCAATTGACATTCGGCCGCGGACTGCCAGACTTCGCGGAAAATTAGGGGTGGAGACCTCTGGATGGCCAATCTTTCGGCCTCAAATCACGTCGCCCGTGTTTTGTCGGCGGCCAAACAGGTGGCCGGCGTCGACACCGAGACGCGGATCGCCGCGTCCTGGCGGCGCTGCCTGGTCAATCACAACCTCGATCCGGCCCGGCGCGGGCCGCCGCAGACCCTGACCGAGGCGGAGATCCGGCACATCGCCGAGCCGATGGAGGATTTGATCCAGGTCGCGATCCCCGAGCTCGAGGACCTCGCCCGCGTGCTCCACGACTCCGGCTACTGCGTCAATCTCGCCGATCCCAACGCCACCATGCTGGTGAGCCGGCTGCCCGGGGGCGACTACGCGCGGATGTTCCTGGAGTGGAAGATCTACACCGGCTCGAACTTCGCCGAGACGTTCGAGGGCACCAACGGGCTCGGCACCGCGCTCGCCGAGCAGCGGCCGATCCTGGTGCATGGCGACGAGCATTTCCGCGAGCAGTGGCACATGTTCACCTGCGCGGTGTCGCCGCTGTTCGATCATGCCGGCCGCCTCGCCGGTGCCGTCAACATCACCTCCTGCCGCAGCGACCTCGGCCGCAGCGCGCATGAACTGGCGCTCGCCGTCACCACGGAGGCGACGCGGCGGATCGAGCAGTCGTTCTTCCGCCGGCGCTACCGCGCCTCCTGGATCGCGATGCTGCCCGGCGACGGGCACGGCATGCTGGCCTATGACGACGACCGCCGTGTGGTCGGCGCCTGCCGCACCGCGCGCGCCGCGTTCGGGCTGACCGATGCGATGATCGAGGACGGCATCGACCTGTCGCATCTCGTTCAACTGGACGATCGCGCGACACGCGCCGCGGACGAGCAGGTCGCGCTGCGCCGCGCCGACGGCACGCCGTGGGGACGCGGCCGTCTGGCGCCGCCGGTGCGGGCGCGATCGCCGCGTCCACCATCCACGCCGCCGCGCGAGAAGCCGGCCGGACAGTTTTCCGGCCTGCACCGGCTGGCGGGCCGCGATCCCGTGCTGATCAAGGGCGTGAAGCGGCTGATGACGGTCGGCAATCTCGACCTGCCGATCCTGCTGCATGGCGAGACCGGCGCCGGCAAGGACGTGTTCGCGCGCGCCATCCATGCCGCGAGCAACCGCGCCGGGCGCAACTATGTCGCGCTGAACTGCGCGGCGATGCCGGAGAGCCTGATCGACGCCGAGCTGTTCGGCTACGAGGCCGGCGCCTTCACCGGCGCGCGGCGCGAGGGATCGAAGGGGCTGATCGTGCAAGCCAGCGGCGGCACGTTGTTCCTCGACGAGATCGGCGACATGCCGCTTTCGCTGCAAACCAGGCTGCTGCGCGTGCTGGAAAACCGCGAGGTCTGGCCACTCGGCGCGCTGAAGCCTGTCGCCGTCGACATCCGCCTGATCAGCGCCACGCACCGCGACCTGGCGCGGATGGCGGAGGACGGCAGCTTCCGCTCCGATCTGTATTACCGGCTGCGCGGCATGGAGATCCGCCTGCCCGCGTTGCGCGAGCGTGCCGACCGCAAGGACGTCATCACGCAGATCGCCGACGAGGAAGCGCCGCACTGCCGCATCGCGGCCGACGCCTGGGCGCAGCTGATGGCCTATCCGTTCCCCGGCAACATGCGCCAGCTTCGCCACGTGCTGCGGCTTGCCGGCGCCACCGCGGAGGACGGCGTCATCACCGAGGCCGATCTCGATCTGCCGCCGTTTACTGCACGCAGTACGGAGGCCGATCACACCACGAGCGAGCGCGCCGCGATCGTCGATGCATTGCGCGCCAATGACGGAAGAGTGACGGACGCGGCCAAGGCGCTCGGGCTCAGCCGCGCGACGTTGTACCGGAAGATCAAGGCGTTAGGGATCGCGCTGGACAGCTAGATCAGAACGCCCCCGCTGTTCCGGCCTTGCGGGAAAGGTGATATCCTACGGCTTTCGCCCTCAACGCCACGGAGCGGGTCCCATGACACGGTTTCCCCTCGCTGTGGTCGTTGGCCTCATTGCCGCGACCATTTCGCAGCCTGCCGCCTCGGATTCCACCGAGCAACGATTGGGCAAAGTCCATTTTGTAACATCCTGCAAGCCTGAAGCGCAGGAGTTGTTCGATCGCGCCATGCTGTATCAGCATTCCTTCTGGTACAGCGCGTCGCGGCGCACCTTCGAGGAGGTGCTGGAGGCCGACCCGCAATGCGCCATCGCCTATTGGGGCATCGCGCTCAGCTATCTCTACAATCCGCACGCGCCGCCGCCGCCGGAAAACCTTCCGCTCGGCCTCGAGGCTGCGAAAAAAGGCCAGGCGCTGAATGCCGGCACCCCGCGCGAGCGCGAATACATCGATGCGATCGCGGCGATGTATGTCGACTACGACAAGGTCGATCACCGCACCCGCGTGCAGCGTTTCCTCGCCGCCGAAGAGCAGGTCGCGACGCACTATGCCGACGATGACGAGGCGCAGATCGCCTATGCGATCACGCTCAACGTCGCGGCCTCGCCGGGCGACAAGACCTACGCCAACCAGCTGAAGGGCGCGGCGCTGCTCGAACCGATCTTCAAGCGCCAGCCCGAGCACCCCGGCATCGCCCACTATCTGATCCATCTCTACGACTACCCGGCGCTCGCGGAGAAGGGCCTCCCCGCGGCGATGCGCTATGCCAAGATCGCCGAACACGCGCCGCATGCCCAGCACATGCCGTCGCACATCTTCACGCGCGTCGGCTACTGGAAGGAGTCGATCGCCTCGAACAAGGAATCCGCGCGCATCGCCAAGCAAGACGGCGAGCAGCAGGACCAGGCGCACGCGATGGACTATCTGGTCTATGCCTATCTCCAGCTCGGCCAGGACAAGGAGGCACGCGCTGTGATCGACGAGCTCGGCAAGCTCCAGTTCAAGCTCGACCGGTTCGCAGGCCCCTTCGCGGTGGCGGCAAGCCAGGCCCGCTATGTCTTCGAACGCGGCGACTGGAAGGGTGCCGCCGCGCTTGAAGTGCATCCCACCAAATACGCTTATGCGGATGCCATCACCTATTTCGCCCGCGCGGTCGGCGCCGCGCGCTCGGGTGACCCCGCCGCCGCCAAAGCCGATGTCGCCAAGCTGGTCGAGCTGCGCGACAAGTTGAAGGACGCCAAAGACGCCTACTGGTCCAACATCGTCGACATCCAGCAGCAGATCGCGAGCGCCTGGGTGCTGTACGCGGAAGGCAAATACGACGATGCGCTCAGCGCGATGAATGCCGCCGCGGAGGCGGAAGACAAGACCGAGAAGCATCCCGTCACCCCGGGACCGCTGGCGCCCGCGCGCGAGCTCTACGCGGCGATGCTGCTCGATCGCGGCATGGCCAGGGAGGCGCTCGCCGCCTATGAAGCCGTGCTCAAGAAGGAGCCCAACCGGCTGGCGACTTATCTCGGCATGATCAAGAGTGCCAAGGCGGCCGGCGATCAGGCCAAGATCCGGGAATGCGCCGATCAGATTGCCCGGCTCACCGCGGATGCCGATCTGTCGCGGCCGGAGCTGATCGAATTGCGCCAGACGACCGGAAGCAAGCTGTGATGCCACGGGCGACATGGCGCAACGGTGGAGCGGCGCTGCTCGGCGCCGTTGCGCTATCGCTTTGCCATACCCTGCCGCTTGGCGCGATGGAGATCCTCGGCCAGGCCGGCGTGCTCGGCGAATGGGAGCTGACCGGACATCTCACCGAAAGCGCGCCGGGCGCGCCGAGGCAGTTCTCCGGACCGCTCAAGATGAAGCATGTGGGCATCTGCACGCAGGACGGGCCGGACGAACGCGCCGGAGAAATCAAGCTGCAAATCACGGGTGCGGATTCGCAGGTCACCGCCGAGCTGGTGCTGGACGGCGCGCCCTGCAACTACAGCGCGCGCAAGACGCGCAATTACGAGGGCACGCTGTCCTGCGAAGGACGCGCGCCCGTCCCGCTGCTGGTGTGGCTCAAATAGCCGATACCGTCACGTCGCCGGCCGCGCGCGGCGCAGCCATTCGTTCAAATCGATGCGGCCGAGGCGCGCCTCGCCGAGCGGCACCAGCGAGTGCTGCTCGACCCGGCCGCCCCAGTAAAGCGCGTCAGGGTCTTTCACCACCTCGCGCGGGTCGCCCTTTGCCTTCAGATAGCGCGCCACGATCTCGTTGAACGGCGCGCGGTCGGGACCTGCGATCTCGACGATGCCGTTGCGTGGCGGCTCGAGCGCGATATCGGCGACGAACGCGGAGACGTCCTCCGCCGCGATCGGCTGGAACAGGCCGGGCGAGAGCCTCACCGTGTTTCCGACTGCGCCCGCATCGGCGATCGCGCCGACGAATTCCATGAACTGGGTCGCGCGGATGATGGTGTAGGCAATCCCGGACGCCTCGATCAGTTTCTCCTGCGCCACCTTGGCGCGGAAGTAGCCGTTCTCGGGCGTGCGGTCAGTGCCGACGATCGACAGCGCGACATGGTGCTTGACGCCGGCCGGCTTCTCCGCCGCCAGCAGGTTGCGGCCGGAGGTCTCGAAGAATTCCATCACCGCCTTGTCCTCGAACGAGGGCGAATTGGCGAGGTCGATCACGACGGCCGCGCCGGCCAGCGCCTCCTTCAGCCCCTCGCCGGTGATGGCGTTGATGCCGTTCTTCGGCGAGGCGGCGACGACGTCATGGCCGCGCTGGCGCAGAATGGCAACGGTCTTTGAGCCGATCAGTCCGGTACCGCCGATCACAACGATCTTCATGGTGATACTCCTTGTCGGTGACGAAGTTTCTTGAGACATGCTTGCCGGATTTGCCGGCGGCATCGTCATGGGTACGTCGCGCGACCTCTTCTGTCGCTCTCTCGCACGCAACGACACTATAGCACGCCGCGGCTGTTCTGATGTCGCGGAGTCTGTCGTCTGATGCGCACGAGCCGTTGGTGGCTACGCTTGCTGAACCTCTTACCGTCACGTAGACTAATGCGTGCGTTCCAGCCAGCGTGCTGGGGTACCGAAAGCTTCGGCCGCTGCCGGGATATCACCGCGGGTTCTCTTTCGTGCTGCAACGCAAATGCTGGGCATGACGTTTAGCCCGCTGTGCACTCCTTGATTTGATTTCAAGCAAACGCAGGAGGAGTCTATGCGGAATTTTATCACCTTTTTCGTTTCCAGCGTGGCAATCGTCGTTGCGGCATCGACCGCCGTAGCGGGTGAGAAAGTGCTCGAGTTCAAGCTCGTCACCAAGCCTGTCGACGTCAAGGTCATCGAGGCAGCAAACGTCGAGGGGCAGACGGTCGTTTCCGGCAAGTTCTTTGGTGTCGCCATCTTCAGTGATGGCCATATCGGGGTGAAGGAGTTCGTCCATTCAGGAGACATGCTGAAGGGCTCGGGCTCCTATTACGGTTACAGCACCTACACGTTCGAGGAAGGCGCGATCACGGCGCGTTACACCGGCGCGATCAAGGACGGAAAATCAAACGGCGAATATACGATCCTCTCGGGCACGGGCGCCTATGCGAATGCGACGGGCGCAGGAACGATCGAAAGCGCGCCGAACCCCTTCAAGGGGGTCAATCTTCTGAACATCAAACTGGTCGTGAGAACGCCGGGGTCATAGCAGCGCAGCGTCCGCGGGACCACAGCAAGGACAACGACGCCTCACATGAGCGTTGGCCCGGCCAGCAGTCGCACGGCCGCGCCGGGTCCACGACATCAAACGCGGCGCCGCGGTAAGCCGTGTTCAGGCTCTGCCACGGCCGGCTCACCATGACAGTGGCAGCGGTTTGCCCTTTTCAAGCCGGGTCAGACGGGCCGCCAGATTGAACTTGGCGAAGACGTCCAAAAGCTGGTCCTGGCTTTCGCGCAGATGGCCCCAACCTTCGTTGTGGACCGCGACAAGTGCTGCGTCGGGAAAGGCGTGCGCAGCCTCCAGCGCATCCTCGCTGCCCATCGTCATATGGAAACGGCCACGGGGCTCCGCGGCGCCCGTGAACAGCACGACGAGCTTGGGCGAAAACCGCCTCGCGACCTCGGCGGTGCCTTCGAACCAAAGCGTATCGCCGGTGACGTAAAGCAGGTCTCCCGGCTGCTCGGCGCCGAGCGCAAATCCAACCACGTCGCCGGCGTCGACCCCGATGGGTCCATGGCGGGCCGGCGTGGCGGTCACAAACAACTTCTTGCGTTCGCTCTCGAGGACGCGGGTCTCGAATGGAGCAAGGCCCAATGCGTTCCCGCCGAGACGCTGCGCGCCGGAATTCGTCGTGTAGGCTGTGCCGGCGTGCGGAAGAAGCGCGCGGCCGGCATTGTCGAGATTGTCGAAGTGGTGGTCGTGACTGAGCAAGACTGCGTCGAGCTTGCCGATCCGTTCGACTGAAAGGGCCGGCCCATCCGTCTTCCTGTGCCGCACCGGGCTGTACGCTCCCTGATACTCGCCAGGAGGATCGAAGGTCGGGTCCGTCAGCAGACGAAACCCGTCGTACTCGATGAGCACGGTCGGACCGCCGACCAGGGTCAAGGTGAGATTCGGTGCCGCCATGAACTGCCTCCCGCGCAATTGTCAGCCCAAATAACCAGCTCCCCGTCCTGAGCGGAATTCGCTATTCTTTCTCAATGGCTGATCAAAATCGCACAGCGATCGATTGGGAGGATGTCCGGCTATTCGCCGCGCTTGCCCGCCACGGCAGCCTGTCGGGAGCCGCGCGTGCACTCTCGGTGAACCATGCTACCGTCGCCCGCCGCGTGAAGTCGCTGGAGACCGCGATCGGCGAACGGCTGGTCGAACGGCGTCCCGACGGTTACGTCCTCACCCGGAGAGGCGCGCGCATGCTCGATGCCGCCAACGATATGGAGGCCGCGGCAGCAAGGCTTGGCCACAGAGGGACGTCGGGCGCGCCGACCGGGCTTGTCCGCATCAACGCGCCCCCGAGCCTCTCACAGAACTTCCTCGTCCATCGCCTCGCCAGACTGTCCAGGCAGCAGCCGGGACTCGACATCGATCTGGCAACCGACTTTCGAACCGTCAGCCTCGAAAGGCGCGAGGCAGACATCGCCCTGCGATTTGGCCGTCCGGAGGACGGGGATGTCATCGCCAGGCGACTCGTGTCGATGGGTTTCGGCTTCTACGCGACCGCCGATTGCCGCCGCAGGATCGACGCCGGCGACGAGCCCGTGTTCGTCGGTTTCGACGAGGCCAATGCCCATCTTCCCGAAGCGCTGTGGTTGTTCCGGAAATTTCCCCATGCGCGCATGTCCTTCCGGACCAGCAACCAGGCCGCGCAGGCCGCGGCCGCACAGGCCGGCGCGGGCATAGCCCTGCTTCCGCATTTCATCGGCCGAGCCGAACGGAAGCTGTGTGCCTGCAAACTCGCGCACGCCCCGCCGCCACGCGAACTTTGGCTCGTCACCCGGCGCCGCGACCGAAATGACCCTCTCGTCGGCACCGTTGCCCGGCATCTCGCGGACATCTTCGCCAATGAGCGCGTGCTGTTCGAGGATTAGGCTCGCTGCGGAGCAGCAGGTCTCAGGCAACCGAATTGCCGTCAGGCGAGATGGCCGGCGCGCAGATCATCAAGAGATGCGGGGGAAGGCCTTAAGCGCAAGCCTTACGAAAACTCGTTCCAGCTGACACGCCGTGCGTCGAGGTCGCCGAGTTCGACCGGATCATGGATGTTGCGCACGCTCTGGAAGCCAGAGCGCAGATAGATCAGCGGGTCGACCGTGGTCGCGGCGCGGACGTGCTGGACCTCGCCGATGAAGATCGAATGGGTCTTGGTCTCGAGCTCCTGCGCCAGCACGCAGTCGAACGCCGCGACGGCATCCTCCAGCACCGGGGCGCCGGTGGCGCCGGTGGTCCAGCGCCCAAACGCAAAACGGTCGTCGCCGTTGACGCCCTTCTGGCCGGAGAAGGTCAGCGCCAGCAGCGCGTGGTCCTCGTTCAGGAAGTTGATGACGAAATGGCGCTCCTCGCGGATGCGCTGATGCGCGCTGGCGTTACGGTTAACGCAGACCAGCACCGAGGGCGGATTGTCCGACAGCGAGCAGGCCGAGGTCACGGTCAGGCCGGTGCGCTGCCCGGTCTCGGAGCCGACCGTCACCAGCGCGACGGCGCCCGCGCAATGGCGCATCGCCTGCTTGAAACTCTGTGCGTCGACCGTCATGCCGCAAACCCTGTTTGAGCATGATCCTCCGGATCATGCTTCGGTAAAAACACTTCGTTCAAGATATGCGAGGCGGGGTGCGAGGCAAGCCCCGCACCCCGCGCAGCTGTCATGCAGCCTTCTCGAACTCGGCGCCGAGATGCTTGAGCCGCGGCATCACCTCGTTCTTGAGCAGGTCCAGCGAGTGCCGCCAGGCTTCCGGCTTGTGCTTGTAGTCGAAGCCGAACACACAGAGGACGCCGAAGCCGCCGACTTCCCGGTAGATCTTCTCGATCTTCTCGGTGACCGTCGCGGGCGAGCCGACGATCCAATTCCGGCGCGCGCAATATTCGACGGTGACGTCGCTGTCGGGCACGTCGGGTGCGTGCTTCAGATAGTCCTTGAAGCCGAAATGGCCGAGCAGCGGCAGGAAGTACTCGCTCATCATCCGGCCCATCATGTCGCCGGTCGACAGCTTCCACGCCTCCTCGTCGGTATCAGCCACGAACACCTCG
The DNA here is from genome assembly GCF_020329495.1 of Bradyrhizobium australafricanum. Classification (NCBI taxonomy): domain Bacteria; kingdom Pseudomonadati; phylum Pseudomonadota; class Alphaproteobacteria; order Hyphomicrobiales; family Nitrobacteraceae; genus Bradyrhizobium; species Bradyrhizobium australafricanum. The sequence continues at coordinate 57,645 of NZ_JAGKJL010000037.1, forward strand.
CGCACCAGCCGCCAGTCCTTGCGGCTCGGCTTGCGGCCGGTCTTGGCCGCGCCGGCCTCGACCGAATCCCAGTGGCTGCCGACATAGGCCGGGTTGAGGTTGAGGCTCATCGGAATGAAGCCGCGCTCGCCGGCGAGCTTCAAGGTGTCCGAATTCTTCGACAGGCCGGCGACGCCGATCGGCGGGTGCGGCCCTTGCAACGGCTTGATGTGCGGCTTGAGGAAGTCGAACATCGTGTCCGGCTTGCTCACCGTCCAGTACTTGCCCTTGTGCGTCCAGGGTCCTGGCTCGGACCACATCTTCAGGATGATCTCGAGCGCCTCGCGGGTCATGTCGCGGTTCTGGCCCGACATGCCGTCGACATTGAACATCGCCCAGTCGCTCGGCAGGCCGGAGGCCGCGACGCCGAAGTTGAGGCGCCCGTTCGAGAGATGATCGAGCATCGCAACGCGGTTCGCGAGTTCAGCGGGATGATGATACGGCAGCAGGAAGCCGCCGGGCCCGATGCGCAGATTCTTGGTCTGCAGCAGCGCCTGCGCCACCAGCAGATCAGGCGACGGGTGCGGCTCCCAGGGTGCGGTATGGTGCTCGCCGATCCAGGCTTCCTGATAGCCGAGCTCGTCGAGCCAGCGCAGCGTCTGCAGGTCCCAGTCGTGGCCCTCCTTCAATCCGCACTCCGGCGGGTGCGAGGGCATGGTGAAGTAGCCAAGCTCCATGTGCGTTTCCTTCCTTCGCGTTGGGTTCAGTTGTGCAATGCGTCTTGCCGCGCATTGCATGACGATCAGCAAGCGCTGTGCCAGCGGAGGAAGTCGCAGGGAATGGGTGAGAACGGCCGGATTTCGGCCGGCTGCGCGCCGGTCAGCGGGCTTGGCAAGGCTGGCGGCGTCTCACTGTCGCGAGACGTGTCGCAATCGTGAGACGCGCCGGCAAGCATTCCCGCTGGTTGGCTCGGGCTGCCTTCGCACACACGGAAGCAGATACTCTTGCGGAGACTTCCCCTCACCCGAATTCGAGCTTCGCTCGAATTCGACCTCTCCCCGCAAGCGGGGCGAGGTGAAGCGGAGCGCCGGATCAGCCCGCCGCGCGGCGCGGCTGGGCGTTGGTATCGGGCTCGGAGGGTGGAGGAAGCTGCATCAGGATGGTCTGGCCCATCGAGGCGATCTCGATGCCCTCCTCCTGGAAGCGCCGTTTCATGCGGCGGTTGAACTCGCGTTGCACCGCCCAGCGGCCGCTATCGGTGCAGCGGATCTGGCCGACGATGGTCACGACCGAGCCGTCGACCTTGTCGACGCCCCACAATTCGAGGTCGCCTCGAATGAATGCGCGATACGCCGTCTCCTGGCGCATCTGGGCGACGATGTCCTTCAGCACCTCGCCGGCGCGGTCGGTGTCCTCCTTGTAGGACACGTTGACGCTGACCGCGGCATTGCCGGCGCCGCGGCTGGAGTTGGTGATCGTGGTCACCGCGCTGAACGGCACGACGTGCACCGAGCCGTCGCCGGCGCGCAGCCGCATGGTGCGGATCGAGACGTTCTCGACCACGCCCGAGAGGCCCGACACCGTGACGTTGTCACCGACCTGCACGGTGTTCTCGATCAAGAGGAACAGCCCGGTAATGAGGTCCTGCACCAGCTTCTGCGAGCCGAAGCCGATCGCGATGCCGACGATGCCGGCGCCGGCGAGCAGCGGCGCGACATTGACGCCGATCTCGCTGAGCGCCGTGAGGCCGACCACCGCGACGATCATGCAGAACAGCGCGGTTCGCAGCATCGGCTGGAAGGTGCGCAAGCGCGCGGCGCGGGCGTAATGCCCGTCGCGCGACAGGGTGTCGATCTGCCGGTCCATCAGCGCATTGGCGACTTCCCAGATCACGGCCGCGGCAAGCGCGGCAATGCCGATCGTCACCAGCGCCGAGATCAGGCGGCTTCCGATCTGGCCGCCATAGAACCAGACGATGGCATCGACGCCCCAGACCTCGAGCAGCGCGACGAAGCCAATGAAGGCGATCACTGCCGTGACCACCTTGCGCAGCAGCGGCAGATAGCGGTTGGCGCGGGTCTCGAGCCCCGGGAAGCGCTGGATCAGCTCCGGGCTGATGCGAAAGCCGCGATCGATCAGGCTCAGCACCACCATGGTGACGAGGCGGGTGACCAGCAGCACCGCGACGGTGCCGACGAAATATTGCAGCAGCAGCGAATAGCCGTTGCGGATGTTGAGCGCCCACACTGCCCACAGCGCGAGGTCGAGCGCGATCGCCAGCACATGCCAGAGCGCCGCGAGACGGTTGCGCGTTCGCGCCGCAAGCCCGGTGCGATCGGCCGGCGCGCGGATGGCGTCGGCGACCTGGCGGCGGCACTGCAGGATGATGACGACGACGAACAGATGCACGACCAACATCACGAGCCGGATCAGCGCGGCATAGCCGGCGCGATGCAGCCCGAGCAGCAGCGCGACATTGGCAAAGGCGATGCCGGAGACGCCGACGGCGACGATGCGCCGGGCCCAGATCTCGATATAGGCCGCGGTCTCGGCACGGACGCGGAACAGGCCGAACGGCCCCGCCAGCGCGCGCACCGCGCAGATCAAGACGCGCGAGAACACATAGGCGTTGACGACGGCAAGGATCACGAGCCGCGTGGTCGACTGATCGCCGATCTCGGTGCCGAGCAGCGCGGTGGCGATGCCGCCGAATACGACGACCGGCAGCAATTCAAGCAGCAGGCGTCCAAGCACGAAGGGCAGCCGGACCAGCGACTGCCAGGCCCGCGCCAGGCTGAGCCGGCGCCGCTGCAACTCGGGCGCCGGCGTGACGTCGGCAACCGACGACGGCGGATCGACGCTGGCAAGCGTCTGCACCGGCACGCGCGCGGTCTGCGGCAGCCGCGCTTCCAGGAACGCGACCGGCCGCTTGATCAGGCGGAACACCACCCATTCGGCGGCGAGCGCGCAGCCGAACACCAGCGCCAGCTTCCAGGCGATGTCGATCAAGAGGCCGTAGGCGACCGGATCATTGGCGGTGCGCACGAACCAGTAATAGAACGCCGGGAAATGCGTCAGCGTGCGCGCGACGTCGGCGACCTCGCGCGACATCTCGCCGACCTGCTCGGACACCATCAGCAACAGCTGTGCGCCGAGGCTGTCGGCGGTGAGCGGGATCGGCGAATGCTGCTCGGGCGCAGGCGCAGGCTGGGCCGCCGCCTGCGGCGAGGCATTGGCGATGGCGCGCAGCGTGTTGATGATCTCGCCGCGCTTCTTGTCGTCCTGCAGCGTGTCGAGCGCACGTTTCGCCTGCTCGGGCGTCAGCGCGTCGCCGGTAGCGGGTTGCTGCGGCGCCGGCTTGGCGGCCGGCTGCGCCAGCGCGGGAGAGACGAACAAGGTGAAGACGAGAAGCAGCGCAAGGCGAAGTTTGTGCGACACGAGGGCCTCATAAAATAACTGCGCGACCGCAAACCCTTGGGAAGAATCTGCTCTCGCGCTCGCGCCATGTCGGATACTCCTTTTCGCCCCGATGGTGTGTCGGAAGTTTGCCGCTGTGACGGCCATCTCTTGGCATTTGCCGCAACACAATCGTCACAGGCGTTGAGCCGCGTTTACACTTCCAGTGCGCGTTCCCGGCCGGCTCACTACACGTCAGGGGTGAGACCGCAGAATCTTTCGCTTGACGCGCAGGAGCCGCCGTGATGTTCTTACTTTGTTCTTTTGTTCCCAATTGCGTTTCGGGGGTCTCATGCACGACGTGTTTAGCGACGACGGTCCGGTGCGGCTCTTCATTCACGACGACGATGAAACCCCGCTGGAATTCGTGCAGGATTTGTTGCGTACGGTGTTCGGGAAATCCGAGCAGGAAGCCATCGCCTCCGCTGCCTTGATCGAGGCCAAGGGCGCCATTCCGTGCGGTCCCTATCCGGGACCGGTCGCGCGGGCAATCTTCAACTCGGCGAAGTGGCTGATCCGCTCCAACGGCCAGCCGTTGATGATCACCACCGAGTCCGCCGACGCCAGCCGCCCCTGCGATCTCTGCGAAGCCCCGAGGGCCGTGACGGAGATTCTGATCTCCGGTACGACTGCGTCGCTGTGCAGCGACTGCCTGCTCGCTGCACGCCGCAGCTCGGAAGAATTGCCGGGCGAGACGTTTCGGTCCGCTTACGTTGCGCTCGACTGGCATTTCGCCGGCGTGCCACGCAACCTGATCGTGACACGGGCGCGACAGTTTCCGGGCCACATGCGCGCCGACGTTCAGGTCGCAATCGACAAGCTGTTCACCGATCCAATCCACTTCTTCGGCATCCATGAAGAATATCGCTACGAGACGCTGGACTTCGCGGCGCTGATGAAGGCCGGCCGCAATGCGCCGGCGATCGCGCCGCCGCAATATCGCGATGTCGATATCGGCGAGGCCGAGCCGGTGAAATGCCTCGCCAATGGACTATGGCTGTGCCGAACCGGCGAACTGCGCTACGCCGTGCTGCTGACCTTCCATCGCGAATATGATCACGAACCGTCGCTGCGAATCGAGCTCGCGTTGCCAGCCGGGGCGACCGGCAACGCTTTCGTGCAGCGCACTTTCGCCGAGCTGGAAGCCGCCGTGCATGCAGCGCGATCCTATCGCGGCAAGATCCTGTCGCTGGAGGATGGCGCCAATTATCGCGGACGTTCACGTGGCTTGACCGTGCATCGCCTGCCGACGGTCGCTCGCGATGACGTGATCCTGCCGGACCGGACGCTGCGGCTGCTCGATCGCAATGTGCTCGGCTTTGTCGAAAGCCGCGATCTGCTGCGCGAGCTCGGCCAGTCGACCCGCAAGGGCATCCTGCTGTACGGCCCGCCCGGCACCGGCAAGACCCACACCATTCGTTATCTCGCCACCAACCTGCCGGATCACACCACGCTGATCATCACCGCCGAGCAGGTCGGGCTGCTCGGCGCCTATATGAACCTCGCGCGGCTGCTGCAGCCGACCATGGTGGTGATCGAGGACGTCGATCTGATCGCGCGCGACCGCGAGGACATGGGCGGGCCGTGCGAGGAATCGCTGCTCAACAAGCTGCTCAACGAGATGGACGGCCTGAAGGAGGATTGCGACATCCTGTTCGTGCTGACCTCCAACCGTCCCGAAGAGCTGGAGAGCGCGCTGGCCGGCCGGCCCGGTCGCATTGACCAGGCGATCGAGGTGCCGCTACCCGACGAGACCGGACGTGGCAAGCTGATCCGGCTCTACGGCAAGGGCCTGCCGCTCGCGCAGCCCGTCATCGACGACGCCGTGCGACGCACCGAAGGCGTCAGCGCCGCCTTCATCAAGGAGCTGATGCGCCGTCTCGCCCAGGCCAGCATCGTCAGGGACGGTGGCCGCGAGGTCACCTCCTCCGACGTCGACGGCGCGGTGAACGAAATGCTGTTCGACGGCGGCCGGCTCAACGCCAAGCTGCTTGGCGGCGCGCAGGGGATGAGTGCGGGGTGATGCCCGATCACTTCGCCGCTGCCGGCAACAGCAACTCCCGTTCGCCGGCCGCAACGCGCGCAAGCTCTTCCGACACGCACGCCAGCACGCGATCCCAGGCCTGCGGCTTGTCCTGGCGGAACAGCCGCATGGTCGGATACCAGGGCGTGTCGGCGCGATCGCGCAGCCAGCGCCAGTCGAGCGCGTAGGGACACAACATCCAGACCGGGCGGCCAAGGGCGCCGGCGAGATGCGCCACCGAGGTGTCGACGGCGATGACGAGATCGAGCGCGCAGACGGCCGCCGCGGTGTCGGCGAAATCGCCGAGCGTCGGCGCGAGGTCGACGATACCTGCGCCAAGGCCCCGCAGCACCGGAGCATCGTCCGGCCGCGGCTCCTTCTGCAGGCTGTAGAGCTGCACGCCTGATGTGACCAGCCGCGGCAGCACGGCGTCCACCGGCAGCGAGCGCTGGCGGTCGCCCTTGTGCCTGGGATTGCCGGCCCAGACCACGCCGACCTTCAGCGCGGTCACGCCGGCGAGCGCCTCGCGCCAGCGCGCGAGCTTGCCGGCATCCGCCCGCAGATAGGATGTCGCTGCGGGAATGGTCTCGACGGTGGTGCGGAAGATCCGCGGCAGACTGAGCAGCGGCAGTTGCAGATCGAACGGCGGCAACGGCTCGCCGCGCGCGAACACCGCGACATCAGGCAGCATCGGCCGCAGCAGCGCGACCAGCGCCGGCTGCACCTGCAGAATGATCCGGCCGCCTCTGCCCGTCAGCATCGGCACATAGCGGACGAAATTGATGGCGTCGCCGAGTCCATATTCGGCAAACAGCAGCAGCGTACGTCCGGCGAGCGGCTCGCCCTGCCATTCCGGCTCGTCGAACACGGGATCGCCGTCGCTGAGCATCTTGGTCTTGCGGCGCCACCGATACTCCTCAAAGCCCTCCTCGAACTCGCCGTTCATCAGGAGGAAATGCGCGTGGTTGTAGTGCGCGAGCGGCTGCTTGGGATCGAGCGTAATCGCCCGGCGCGAGGCCACCAGCGCCGCATCGATCTCGCCGGCATTGCGCAGCGCGACCGCGAGGTTGGCGTGGCCCTTGGCATAGAGCGGCTCGAGCTCGATGGCGCGCCGATGCGCGGCGACCGCAGCCTCGACCAGGTTCTGCGCCTCGAAGATGATCCCGAGATTGGTGTGCGCGGCGGCGTAGTCCGGCTTCAGCGCGAGTGTGAGCTCCGCGCAGGCGATGGCGTCGTCGACCTGTCCGAGCTCGAACAGGCAGGCGCCGAGATTGTTGAGGATGACGTGATCGGACGGGTCGCGGGCCGAGACCTGCCGATAGATGCGGATAGCCTCCTCGCGCTCGCCCGCCTCGTGCAGCACCATCGCCAGCAGGCGCTGCGGCGCAATGTTGCCGGGCTCGAGTGCGATCGCGCGGCGGTAGTGCAGGATTGCGTCCTCCAGCAAGCCCTGGCGATAGAGCGCCGCGCCAAGGCCGCAATGCAGTCCGGCATTGTCGGGATCCGTGGCAAGTCCGCGGTGATAGGCCGTGGCGGCCGCTTCGTGCCTTTTCTGATCGCTCAGCACATTGCCGAGGTTGAGCCAAACGCCGCGGTAGACCGGATCGCGCGCGATCACCTCGCGATAGGCCTGCTCCGCCTCGACCGGCCGCTGCTGCCCGGCCAGCGCGACGGCGAGGTTGAACCGCGCCCGCGTCAGACCGCCATCGAGTGCGATCGCACGGCGGAACGCGGTCTCGGCCTCGTCGAAGCGCGACAGATCACACAGCGCAACGCCGAGCTTGATATGCAGGCCGGCATCCTGCGGCCGCAGCGTCACGCCGCGCTCGAACGCCGCCACCGCGCCTTCGTGCTCGCCCTTCACGGCGAGCGCATCGCCGAGCGTGGCGAAGGCCGGTGCATGATCCGGATCGAGGTTGAACACCCGGTTCAGCAGCATCGCGCCTTCCGCGGCACGATCGGTCACGAAGGCGACGACGGCGGACAGATGCAACGCCGGAACATGGTCGGGATCGGCGGTGAGGATGTCGCCGCACAGCGTGCCGGCCTCCGCCGCGCGGCCCGCGCCATAATGCGCCACCGCATCCCGCAACATCCGATCGACCGCCACGCTGCCCACGATACCGCCCCTCCCAAAGTCCCCGATGCGGATTAAACGGGCGCCGCCGCGAAATCCGGCACACGAATCTCGGTTGAACAATCAAAGCCCAGGTGCAGGTCCTTGATCTCTTCTCCTTCCCACTGAAAGGGGGAAGGTCGGGATGGGGGTCAGCCGCAGACGACGCTGCCCGCCGATAAAGCTGATCCCCACCCGCTTTGCTCTGACGAGCAAAGCGACCTCCCCTTTTCAAGGGGAGGTAGGAGGGCGACCAGGAGCCCGCCATCGCCCCCTTGACGGCCGCCGCATCATGTAACATATGAAGTTACATGATACGCGATAGCCGCCTGTCCAGCGTCCTGCATGGCCTGCTCCACATGATCGGGGCCGGCGAGCCGGTCACGTCGGAGCAACTTGCGCAGGCGATGGCCACCAACCCTGTGGTGGTGCGCCGCGTGATGGCGGGGCTGCGCGAGCAGGGTCTCGTGCATTCGGAGAAGGGCCATGGCGGCGGCTGGACGCTGGCGCGCGATCCCTCCGACATCACGCTTGCCGACATCTATCGCGCGGTCGGCGCGCCCACGATCGTTGCGATGGGCCATCGCTCGGAAAATCCCGGCTGCCTGGTCGAACAGGCCGTCAACGACGCGCTCGGAGACACGTTTCGCGAGGTCGAGGCGCTGTTCCTGAAGCGGCTCGGCGCGGTGACGCTCGATGCGCTCGCGAAGGATTTCAAGCGCCGGCTCGCCAAACACAAGCAAAATCTCGAGGACCAGATTCATGCAGTCAAGTGAGCAGGCGAAACCTCTGCCGTACAATGATCCCGCGCACTGGGACAAAATGGTCGCCGCCTATGAGGCACAGTCGCAGCCGTTCACGACATTGTTCGCCGACGCCGCGGTCGCAACGCTTCCGATCGACCCGTCATCCAGGGTGATCGACGTCGCCACCGGCACGGGCGCCGCGGCGCTGGCCGCCGCCCGCACCGGCGCTGACGTCACCGCGGTCGATTTCTCCGCCGGCATGGTGGCGCGTGTCCGCGCGCATGGTGTGGCGAATATCGAGGCGCGGCAGATGGACGGCCAGGCGCTCGATCTGCCGGATGCCGCCTTCGACGCGGCAGTGTCGGTGTTCGGCGTGATGCTGTTTCCGGACTGGCGCGCCGGCCTCTGCGAGATGGCACGGGTGACGCGACCGGGCGGATCGGCGGCGATTGCGGTCTGGAAGAGCGCCGACGGTGCCGCCGTGCATCTCTTGCTCTCGCAGATCATCCGGCGGCTCTATCCCGACAATGTCACGCCGATGCCCTGCACGGGCCTCGCCGAGCTCGCCGACCCCGGCCGCCTCGCCGCTGCGCTCATCGCCGCCGGCTTCTCCGATCCGGCGATTGTTGAGGTCACCCACGACTTCAAACTCAATGTCGCCAATCCCGGAGACGTCGACAAATTGTTCGAGTTCATGCCGCATTGGAGCGGGCTCGATGCAGACCAGAGCGCCGCAGTCGCGCGCGCCTTCCGCGCCGAGATTGAGCGCAGGCGGGTCGGCGACAGCTTCGCGATTCCGTCGACCGCGCTGATCGCGACGGCCCGGCGGGCTTGACCGAAACGGCCACGATCCGGCCATGCGAGGTCATGGCCGCCTAGCGCTTGTCGTCGTCCGGTTTTTCTTCATCGCTCGGCGGCTGCAGCCCGGGACTGTTGGCCCAGCGATCGAGTTCCTCGATGACCCGCCGGTGGCTCGGCCGTAGCGGCTCTGCACCGCCGGGCTCTTGCGACAATTTTCGGGGCAGCTTGACCTGATCTGGCATGGTGAGGCTCCAGAGCTGGGGGCTGTACGCACGGACGCAAGCGCCACTCGTTACGCGCGGGACTTGAGGAGATCGCGGATCTCGGTGAGCAGCTCCTGATCTTTGGTCGGCTTCGGCGGTTCGGCCGGCGCCGCGGGCGCTTCGCGCTTGAGCTGGTTCATGAGGCGGACCACGATGAACAGCACGAAGGCGACGATCAGGAAGTTGAGCGTCAGCGTCAGGAAGCTGCCCCAGGCCAGCACCGCGCCCTGCTTCTTGGCATCGGCCAGGTTGGTCGCGGTCACCGACTTCGAAAGCGCGGTGAAATAGTTGGAGAAGTCGAGCCCACCGCTGACCGCGCCGATGATCGGCATGATGATATCGGCCACCATCGACGAGACGATCGCGCCGAATGCCGCGCCGATGATCACGCCGACGGCGAGATCGACGACGTTGCCCTTCATGGCGAATTCCCTGAATTCCTTCAGCATGTGATCTCCTGTTTTCCAAATGAATGCCGTGGCACGGCCCGGCGACCGGGTCGCCGACCGCTCCAAGGGGGGCGAAGGATTATTTGCGATCGGCCGGCTTCGCAGGTGCCGCGACCGGCTGCGCAGGCGCGGCCTGCTCCCACGGGGCCGGCAGGATGACCCGCGCCGGCGGCGGGTTCTGCGCAGCGCGCTGCACATTCGCATTTTCCGGCCGCGGTTCGTCGCCGGAATTATCCGCGCGGGCGATGGCGACATGGATGCCGAGCGCCAGTGCGACGAATCCGAGTGCCGCGCCGACCGACGCGGCGGACCGCACCACACCAGCGCGCGACCTGTTCAGGATGGCAGGATGAGATGGCGTCATCGCAACTGCTCCTCACGCAATACACATCGTTCGGAGCCGCGCGGGCGCGAGCGCCGCGCACGGTCGAGGCGGGACGTCAGGTCTTGATGTCGTCCGGCAGCTTGCCGCCATTGGCGGCGAGCTTCGCCATCACCTGCTGATGCAGCCAGACATTCATGGTGGCGGTGTTGCTGGTGTCGCCGGTGTAGTGCAGCTCCTTCGCGAGCTCCTTGCGCGCCGCAAGGCTGCTTTCGAGACCGAGCGCCTTCATCAGGTCGACGATCGAGCTGCGCCAGTCGAGCTTCTCGCCGGTCGCCGCGGCCGCCTTGTCGACGATCGCGGCGACGTCGACGGTTTGTGCCGCCGCCGTGCCGGGCGCAGCAGATGCAGACGTCGACGTCGATGGCGCTGCGCCGGGCGCAGCCGTCGTTGTGCTCTCAGCGGTTTTGGCCTGGGCGCCGTGGCCGAAGATTGCACCCATGATGCTTCCAAAAATGCTCATGATCTCTCGCTCCGTGCGCCCGAGAACACCGTTCGTCCCGTGGCTGTTTCCAGTGACGGGGCGGACGATAGGCAGGCCATTGGCCGAGCGGAAGATGACCATCGTCACTATCGGAGTGTGGGACGGCGTGGTGCTGTCGGCGGGAAAAGCGTGCGGCTTTCTGCGGCCGCGCGAGAGCCTTTCATCGTACGCCCCACGTGCGATGAAGTCAGCCGTCCCGGCCCGATTCGCCAGCCCCGAGAAGTCGGGACGGCTGACACAGACGTGTGCGCGTTGTCGCTAACTAGAGCTGGCGGCGGCGGATGGTCTGGGCGAGTTCGACAAAGCTCTCGGCAATGCCGACGCCGGTCTTGGCGCTGACCGACTTGACGCTCGACTTCGCAAGCCCGGCAATCGCGCCTGCGCTGCCCGCGGCTTCCGGCAGGTCGATCTTGTTCAGCAGCGCCCGGTAGGGCCGGCCGGGAAAGCGCTCCTCGAAGCCGCGGACCAGTTCTACCATGCGGGTCACCGTCTGCGGCCGCGTGACGTCGGACACGATGATGGCGGCGGATGCGCCGGTGACATAGACCGTGTCGAAGATCTGGGTGCCGAAATCGCCGTCGGTGTCCCACAGCACGAGGCGCATCGGATCGCTGCCATCCGTCGGCGCCACGTCGTGGCTCAGGATCTCGACGCCCAGCGTCGATTTGTACTGGCCCTCGAACCGGTTGTAGATCAGCCGATAGAGGATCGACGTCTTGCCGACCCCCATATCGCCGAGCAGCATGACTTTCGCGGTGAGCATCAGCGGGCCACTTCGCCTCGATAGACCGTCTCGAACGCCACGCGGCGATTACCGCCGACGGTGGAGTCGACCCGGTCGGTGATCGGCATCGTCGCCGCGCGCGAAACCAAAATCAGCCGCGACGGATCGACCCCGAGCGCAGTCAGCCTGCGCTGGACCTGCTCGGCCCGCTTGCGCGCCAGCGTCCGGTTGGTGCCTTCCGTGCCGCTCTGATCGGCATAGCCGACGATCCGCAGCCTGAGATCGTTGTTCGCCATTAGTCCGGCGAGCTCGCGCAGCTGCTGCTCGGCCTGGTCGCTGTCGAGGACTTCGTCTGAATTGTTCGCGAAGAAGATCGCGGTGGTGGCGATGAAGCGGTCGAGCCGCGCCGCCGGGCCGTCGGCGATGGCTTGCAGCTTCGAATATTGCTCGGCCAATTTGACATACTGCTCGCCGAGCTTGTCATATTGCTCGGTCAGGGCGGCATACTTCTGGTCGGCCGACTTCGCCTGCGTACCGATCGCCTCGCGCATCTGGTCGAGGCTCGCCTGCAGCCGCGTCAGGCTTTGCTGCAGGCCCGCGATGCCGGCCTGCGATGCCGCGACTTGGTCCGGTGCGGACACCAGACCGATGTGGTTGACGATCTTGTACGGCGCCGCGGCCGCGGCGAGCGCATCGATCAAGGGCGCTGTCTCCAGCTGGCTCGGCTCGATGCCTGAAACGGCCACGCTTCGGCTGCCGTGATCGAAGTCGAGCCGCAGCGGGAACGAAGCCAGCAACGGCTGCTTTGCGGTGAGCTGTTCCAGCGCCGCCTGGGTCCGCCGCTCCACAAGACCGCGCGTCACCGAGGTCGCGGCAAGCCAGAACAACAGCGCGGCCACTGCCGCGAGCAAGGCGAAAAGGATCACCTTGCCGCGCCGGCTCGCGATCCGCCGTGGCGTATCGTCGGTTTCGATCGCGGCTGCCAGCGACGCCAGCATCGGCCCGTCGCAATCCGCGCCGCGGTCGATGCGCTCGATCGCATCGAAGAACAGCGAGTTGATCCTGGCGTTGTCGGCGGGCCGCAGCGGTCCCAGGCACTCCGCCGCCAGGATGAAGCGGGGCGAGGCGCGCAGCGCGAGTTGCCGTCCGCCGAAATCGAGCGTTTGCAGATTGCCTTCGCCGGCGAGCGCCTGCACCGAGAACTCCAGGATCGCCGCGACCATCGCGCTGAGCAGATCGGCGCGTTCGTCGGCGGTCGCATCGCGCTTCCAGTCCGCGATCAGACGGCCATTGCCGCGTTCGATGATCAGGAGCCGGTTGATCTGCGGCGGCTGATCGGCGAGCACGAATTCGCTGATCGGGCGTCCCGTCACCAACGACTTGACGCGGCCGACCCACAATTGCGCCGAGGTCAACGCATTGATGCGCTGCTCGAGCGAGGCAACCAGCTCCCTGAACGAATTCGCCACCGCGGCACTGACCAGCCGGCCGACGATCGGATAGAGCGCCTCGATCATCTGCTCGCGCGAGTTCTTGATCTCGCTGCGGATCGCAGAGACCACGACCGGCGCAATCGCGCTGGCGAGCTCGCGCGGCCGGTTGACCTCGGCGCGCTCCAGCGCCTCGACTAGGATGCCCGCGGTTGCCGTCTCCAGGCGGTCGGCGTTGCCGACATAGCGCTGCAGCGAGTCGAGGTCGGCCTCCAGCGACGTCAGGCGCGTCGCCTCGGGCTGAAACAGCAATGTCTTGAGCTGCTCGATCTCGCGGTTCTGGCCGGCAGCAGCTGCCATGCTATTTGCCCGTGCGGCCGGATCCCAATCCGCTGATGACCGAGCCGAGCTGGGTGATCGCCGCGCCGACATCCTTCAGCGAGTCGAGCCGCTTCTGCTCGGTATCACGCTCGAGGTCGGAGAGCCGCGCAGAAAGCGCGGTGAGCTCGTTGGTGAAGTCCGCCTGCATCTGCTTGAGCGATGCCTGCATCTCCTCGCGCAGACCCGAGAGGTTGGTCTCGAGCGAACGTTGCGCGCCGCCGAACAGCAGGTCGCGAACCTGATCGATCGCCGCCATGCCATGCGCCGCCGGATCCACGCCGTTGCCGGCAGCCGGAGCGTCCGCCGGTCCGTCCGTACCTTTGGTCTGGCGCTCGATACCCTTCATGGTCATTTCCCGCTTACTCATAGCTGCGCAATCCGGACCTGCGGTGTCAAAAAGCAAATCCGAAACAACCCTATAGCCAATTTTGCGGGCGCGGCCCAGAGAAAGGCGAGCAATCTCAGCCGGATCAACCGCGTGGTTGTGCGATCACGGCCAATTATTTCTAGTAAGTTATTGCCTTTATTGCGAGTTCTGTACGGTTCTTGACCTGGCATTTCTCCAGAATCGTGCTGACATAGTTCTTCACGGTTCCTTCCGCCAAATGCAGTTGCTCGCCGATCTCGGTGTTGCTCTTGCCCTCGACGATCAGCGTAAGAATTTCATTCTCCCGCGCCGTCAGCCCATCGCGAACCGGCAGCTTCGCCGAGACGCGCGGGCCGCGCAGCCGCTTGAACTCGTCGAGGATGCGCGCGGCGACGCCGGGCGAAAGCCCGGACTGGCCGTTGATGACCGCGCGGATGGTCGAGGCGATCTCCTCCATCCTGGCGTCCTTCAAGAGATACGCCTTGGCGCCTGCGCTCACCGCCTCGAAGATCAGGTCGTTGGTCTCGAACGTCGTCAGCACCACGATATGCGTCTGCGGCAATTCGCGGAGAATCCGCTGGGTCGCGGCGATGCCGTCGACCCGCGGCATCTGCAGATCCATCAGGATGACATCCGGCCGATAGCGCCGCGCGAATTCGATGGCCTGCTCGCCATCGGCCGCGCCGGGAAGGATCTCGAAATCGTCGTTCTGCTGGGCAAGCAGCGTGGCGATACCTTCCCTGATCAGGGTCTGATCCTCGGCGATCAGCACCCGTATCTTCTCAATTCTGCTCACGGGCTTTCCGTCATCCTCTCGAAAACGCGTTGCATGCGCGGCAACGAATTCAATCGGCCAGCACGCCGGCGGACGCTGCCGGCGGCACCGCCACGGGGAGCGAGATCCGGACCAGCGTTCCCTGCCCGGGCGCGCTCTCCACCGTGCAGTTGCCGCCGACAAGTTCAGCAAATTCGGCCATGCCAATCAATCCGAAATGTCCTGGCGTCGGGACCGCGGGATCGAAGCCGCGGCCGTCATCGCGGATCTCGACAATCAGCTTGCGGCCGACCGCGGCCGGCTCGTCGAAGGCGTGAAAGGAGACGCGGCGCGCCTGCGCATGCGTCTGAACATTGCGCAGTGCCTCGCTGAGGATGCGCTGAACCGTCAAGCCGCAATCGCGCAGGCCGGGGCGCGCCGCTTCGTCGATCTGGATCGACACCCTGACACCGCTGCGCGCGGCGAAGTCGCTGAGCAGCCCCTCGACGTCGGGATCAAGCTTCAGATCGTCGGGCGTGCGCAGGCGATCGATGGCTTCGCGGGCGCGCGAAAGTCCGCTCGCGGCCGCATCTTCAGCGGTCGCAAGGCTGTCCGCCACACGGGCGGGATCGGCCGACAAATAATGCCGGATCAGCCGGATCTGGGTCAGCAGCGCCACGATCGAGTGCACCAGCGTATCGTGCAGATCGCGCGCCAGCCGCAGCCGCGTCCGCGCCAGCGAGGCAAAGCGCACCTCCGCGCTCGCCGCCTCAAGTTGCTGCTCCATCAGGCGCCGGGCGCGGCGCTCGCTGCCGAGCAGCGTTTCGACCTGACGGCCGGCAAAATCCGGCATGGCGATGACGAAGTAATGCGACTGCGCGCCGTTCCACAGCACGACCGCCGTCATCGGCTGCGTGATGTCAGGCGACGCGCCACGCACACCGGCCAGCGCGATCATGTCCCGCTGGCCGCTGGCAAGCGCCGCCAGCTCGGCTTCCATGCCGACCAGCAACACACACTCGCAGCAATCGACGCCGGTTGCGGGAAGCCACTCGACCAGCCGGCCGATCTTCCGCTGCATGCTTCGATCGGCGCCGATGACGGCGAGACCGATGACGTCGGCTTCTGCGGCCGCAAGCAAATCCGCGCTCAGATCGATCATGCGTTGCCCATCAGCTCAGCGAGCAGCCCACTCTGGCGTAAGCCGGCAGCGGTCGCAAACGAATATGACTTTCGTCACAACCGGTCCTGACCTTCGTCAGATGCCGCGGCTGCTCGAAATACGGTTCTGTCTCACGAATGAGCAACAGCGCAAGCCATGATGTGCCACATGCCGGCGTCCATGGCGATGCCGGCCGGGCGCCGGGCCTCGCGAAAGGTCGCGCCAGTCGGCCGGAATGTGAGCTGACAATGAAGGGCGCACCACGAAAACCGTCGGGCATCGAGCTGCGCATGCTGGCGGAAGCAAGCAAGCCCGCGCGGCGCCGGCGCCTGAGCGCGACCCAGAAGATGGCGTTGCAGGAAGCGCTCGCCGGTCGCCTGCAGCTCTATCCGCGCGGATATGCCGCGAGCAAGACCGGACCGTTCCACTCCCGACGCGCCATTCTCGGACTGGTGCGCGCCGGCCTGATGAGCCTCAGCGCGACGGCGCGCTATGCGGCCGTGACCAGGCGCGCGCGCGAGATGTACGAGGCCGCGGCAACCAGCGACGCTGCGCCCGAGTAAGCGCGCGCCATTGCGCTGAGGCGCTCGAAGCCCTCACCATCCATTTCATTCCGCGCTGAGGCCGGCGTCACACGCGCGGACGCCCCGCGTGCCGCGCCGATCCGGCCGTGAGCAGCGTCAGACCAGCCGGCTGGCTGCAGCAGGGCACGTATGCAGATAAACTGCGAAGATAATCTTTACAGTTTATCTTCATATATGCTATCCGAACCGGCATGAGCAATGTACCGGCCCGTCCCGGCTCGGCGCGCACATCCGCGCTGGCCGAAGATCTTCGCCTGTTGATTGGAACGCTGAAGCGGCGGCTTCGCGAGCAGGGTCAGCGCGAGGATCTCCCGCCTTCCCAGGTCGCGGTGCTGCTTCGCCTCGAAAAGGACGGCCCCGCGACCGTGTCCAGCCTGGCGCGATCGGAGGGCATGCGTCCGCAGTCGATGAGCTCGGCGATATCGGCGCTCGAGGCTGCGGGCCTGGTCCGCGGCGCGCCGGATCCGGACGACGGCCGGCAGACCATCATGTCGCTCACCGATAGCTGCCGCGAGCGGCTGCGCACCGGCCGCGCCGCGCGGCAGGACTGGCTGTCGCGCACCATCGCCGCGCGGCTGTCGGCGCGGGAGCAGGACGAACTCGCCGCCGCCGTCGGCTTGCTGAAGCGGCTGGTCGAGGATTGAGGCCGGCTGCGCCGCGACAGCTTGCGAGAAAGGTAACGACCATGGCCCTGACGACGCTCGATCCGATCACCGCATTGATCGTCATCGATCTACAAAGCGGCCTCATGGGCTGGCCCTTCGCCCATCCGATCGGCGACATCGTGGCTCGCGCGGCCGCGCTTGGCGCTGCGTTCCGACGGCACGGTCTGCCGGTCGCGCTGGTCAATGTCGACGGCAGCTCGCCGGGACGAACCGAGCAGGCGCCGCGCCATGGAAATCTAATTGGAAATCTAATTGGAAATCCAATTGGAAATCCATTTGGCGGCCCGCTTCCCGACGGATGGACCGATCTCATTCCGGAGCTCGACCGACAGCCCGGCGACATCGTCGTGACCAAGCGAACGCGAGGCGCATTTGCCAGCACCGACCTCGAAAGCCTGCTGAGAGCGCGTGGCGTCACGCAAGTCGTGATCGTCGGCGTCGCCACCGCGGGCGGCGTCGAATCGACGGCGAGACAGGCCTATGAAGCGGGCTTCAACGTCACGCTCGCGATCGACGCCATGACCGATGCGCGGCCGCACGCACATGCCTACAGCATCGAGCACGTGTTCCCGCGACTCGGCGAAACCGGCTCGACGCAGGCGATCATCGATCTCGTTGAAAGGATCAACGCGCATGAACTGGCTTGATCTTGTCGCCTATTTCTTCGGCGGCGCCTTCCTCACCAATGCGATCCCCCACGTCGTCGCCGGCATGATGGGCGAAGCGTTCCAGAGCCCGTTCGCCAAGCCGCCCGGCGAAGGCCTATCCTCGTCGACCGTCAACATCGTGTGGGGCTTCTTCAACCTCGCGGTCGGATATCTCCTGGTCTGCCGCGTCGGCGACTTCGGCTTGCGAACCACCAGCGACGTCGCAGCGCTCGGTCTCGGCGGTCTTCTGATCGGCCTGTTCCTGGCGCGGCGGTTCGGGCGATTTCACGGCGGGAATGAACCACAGAGAACATGAGACGCGTCTTTCGATCGCTTGCGAGCTTCAACTACCGGGTCTGGGCGGCCGGCGCGCTGGTATCCAACATCGGCACCTGGATGCAGCGCGCGGCGCAGGACTGGCTGGTTCTCACCCAGCTGACAAATCACAGCGCGTCCGCCGTCGGCATCGTGATGGCGCTGCAATTCGGGCCACAACTATTATTGATGCCGTGGACCGGCTTTGCCGCCGATCACTTCAACCAGCGCAAACTGCTGATGGCGACCCAGGCGACGATGGGCGCGCTCGCACTCATCCTCGGCATTCTCACCGTCACCGGGCTGGTGCAGCTCTGGCACGTCTACACCTTCGCGTTCCTGTTCGGCTGCGCGGCGGCGCTCGATGCCCCGGTGCGGCAGACCTTCGTCGCCGAGCTGGTCAGCGATACCAATCTGTCGAATGCGATCGCGCTGAACTCGACCTCGTTCAACGCGGCGCGCATGATCGGCCCGGCCGTCGCCGGCCTGATTATCGCCTCCGTCGGCACCGGCTGGGCATTCCTGTTCAACGGCGCATCGTTTCTGGCAGTGCTGACCTCGCTGACCCTGCTGCGCACTTCCGAGCTGCGCCCGAACGCGCGCGCCCATCGCACCAAGGGCAGCGTGATGCAGGGCTTCCACTATGTCTGGTCGCGGCCCGATCTCAGGGCGACGCTGATCATGCTGTTTCTGATCGGGACCTTCGGACTGAACTTTCCGATCTTCATTTCCACCATGGCGGTTGGCGTGTTCCACACCGATGCGCGCGGCTTCGGCCTGCTGTCGTCGATAATGGCGCTCGGAACGATGTCGGGCGCGCTGCTTGCAGCGAGCCGCGAGGAGCCCCGCTTCGGCTCGCTGATGCTGGGCGCCGCGATCTTCGGGCTGGGCTGCACGCTCGCCGCATTGGCGCCGAGCTATTGGCTGTTCGCCGCGGCGCTGGTCGTGATCGGCGTCGCCGCGCTGACCGTCACCAACACCTCGAACGCGCTGATGCAGCTCTCGACCGAGCCGGCGATGCGCGGACGGGTGATGGCGCTGCGGCTCGGCGTTGCGCTCGGCGGCACGCCGATCGGCGCACCGATCGTCGGCTGGGTCGCCGATCACCTCGGCCCGCGTTGGGCACTCGGCGTCGGCGCCGCCGCCGGCTTTGCCGCAGCGATCGTGGCGATCGGCATGCTGTCCCGATCGGGCGGCGAAGCCGAGCGCCGCAGCCAGGAGGCGCGAAGGAGCGAGGTCAACCTGCCGCAGCAGCGTTGATCATGGCGCCACCGACCGGCGCTGCTACCTTGTGTTCGGACGCGTGTCCTTCACGCGAACCGAAAGCTCTAGTAGGCGTAGGACGTCTTGCCCGGCTGCACGGTCAACCGAAAGGCGACATCGGTCGAACCATCCATCAGCTCGATGATGTGGTCGCACACCAGGCAGCGAAACTCACCCGCGACGCCGCCCTTCGACGTCAGTTCGATCCGGCGATAGCCGGCCTGGCAGTGGGGGCACGTCACGTCAGATTTTCGCATCGAATCAGCAAGCCGTTGCGCTCTCTAGTTTCCCACACGCCCATGACCGGAAATGTGACGGCCGTCTAACCGGCGTGCTGGTCGACCAGTGCATCGGGAATTTGTGCTGTGCTTTCAGCGCGAAAATTCCCGACGATGGCCGGAACGCCGCCGCTCCCAGGCTCGACAACACGGCCGCGGACCAAAAACGAGCGAGCGCTCTCTCAGAAAATTTCATCATCCCCCTTTTCTGGGCGCCGTTTCGTGGGCTAGGAATTACGCAAGGGCGTAAAGCCCGGCCCGGACCAGCAACAAAATGAAATGGTCCGGGAGCATAGCCAGGGAGGCAACGTGGGTCTCGCGCGTCAGCGACCGGGGACGGCGAATGCGTTCGCGATGGACGTGCTTTGCGCACGCATCCTCGAACGTCATCGGGATTCCATCCGGGTCCAGAAAACCCATCTCGCCGTTCCGAATCTCACGCGCATCATCGGCGCCACGCTCACGCTTTCCAACAAGCACGGCTTTCACGCCACCACGCTGCGCCAGCTCGCGGAGGCCTCCGGCCTCAGCATGGGCGGCCTCTACACCTACTTCGACAGCAAGCCGACGCTGCTGTCGATGATCCTCGGCGAGGTCGCCGAAACGGTGGCGGAGGTCCTCAACTCGCCGCCCGCCGATGTGAAGCAGGATGCGCGCAAGCATCTGCACTGGATTATCGCGACCCATGTCCGCATGAGCGAGGCGATGCAGCCCTGGTTCGTGTTCTGCTTCATGGAAGCGAAGTCGTTTCCGCCGGCGGAGCGCCAGCGCGCCATCGAGATGGAGGTGATGACCGAGAAGATCATCGCCGGCGTTCTCAAGCAGGGCGTCGCCAGCGGCGTCTTCGCGATCGACCAGGTCACGCTGACGGCCTCGCTGATCAAACCGCTGCTTCAGGACTGGTACGTCAAACGCGCCAAGTACCGCAGACGCGGCACCTCGATCGAGGCCTACATCAACACCGTCGGCGCATTCGTCGACGCTGCGGTCGCAGCCAGGACGCGGCCCGGCCGCGTCGCGACCGGCTCCCGCACGAGATCCAGGCAGACGGCGCACCTATAGACGCAAGGAAGGACGAGGCAATGAAGCGCTTGCGGTTCAATCAACAGGAGATCGTCTTCGCCGTCTTTGCCGTGCTGTTCCTGGCGTTCTCGATCTTCCTGCGCGGCTTCCTGACGCCGGAGAACATGCTGACGCTGCTGCAGAACGTCGCGGTGCTCGGCATCCTCGGGCTTGCGATGGCGATCGTCGTGATCGGGCGCGGCATCGACATCTCGCTGATCGCAGCGCTCGCGGTGCCGCCGGGGCTTGTGCTGCAGATGGTGCAAAACGGCCACTCGCTGCCGGCCGCGATGGTGACGGCCGTGCTGCTCACGATCGCGTTCGGCCTGGTCAATGGCTGGCTGATCGCCTACGCCGAGGTCCCTTCGCTGTTTGCGACGCTGGCGACCGGCCTGCTGCTCGCCGGCCTCGGGCAGGCCGCACTGTTTCAGCTCGACGTCGTGCAGTGGAGCGACGGCATGAAGGGCTTCGAGCGGCTCGGACAAGGCACCATCCTCGGCATTCCGACCTCGATCGTGATGTTCGCGATCGCCTGCGTCGTGGTCGCGTTCCTGCTGCGCCAGACGCGCTGGGGCGCCTATATCTACGCGATCGGCGATAATCCCTACGCCGCCCGCGTCACCGGCATCCCCTCGCGCCCGATCATCGTGCTGCAATACGTCGTCGCGGCGCTGATCGGCTGCTTCGCGGGCCTCGTGATGGCGGCATCGGTCAACTCGATGCCGACCCGCATCTTCAATTCGACCCTGATCTACGACGTCATTCTCGTCGTCGTGCTCGGCGGCATCGGCCTTTCGGGTGGCCGCGGCGGCGTCCTCAACGTCATCATCGGCACGCTGCTGATCGGCACCATGCTGAACGGCATGACCATCATGGACATTTCCTACGCCGGACAAAACCTCGTCAAGGGTGTCGTCCTGCTGCTCGCCGTCATCACGGATTCGTTCCTGAATCCGCGCAACGAAGAAACGGCACAGCAGGGCGACATCTGAACCAAGCCACAAGAACATTCAATCACGACCAAGGAGGAAGCAATGAAATACGCTGTCAGGACTGCAAAGGTGATCGCCGCGGCGCTCGGGCTTGCCGCCATCGCCGCTCCGGCTCTGGCCCAGCAGGGCCTGGACGAGCCGTTCCAGAAGCCGTTCAGGGAAGCCCTCGCCGGCAAGACGGTGGCCTACGTTCCGGTCGCCATGAACTTCGACCTCACCGAAGGCTGGTACGCCGGCATGAAGAAGGAGCTCGAGCCCTTCGGCGTGAAGTTCGAGATCCGCGATCCCAACTGGAACACCAATGCCGGCGCGCAGGCGGTGACCTCGCTGATCTCGGAGAAGCCGGCCGTGATGGTGATCCACAATCCGGACGTCCAGACCTACGCCAAGTTGCTGCAGCGCGCCGAGAACGAAGGCATTTACGTCATCCAGATCAACATGGGGTCGGCCTATCGCTCGTCGGCCTTTGTCGGCGCCAACTGGATCGAGATCGGCGAGCGCGACACCGAAGCCGTGGTGAAGGCTTGCCAGGGCAAGTCGAACAAGATCGCGATCGTGCAGGGCGCGCTCTCGGCGGCCGCCAGCGCCTACACGCTCAAGGGCGTCGAGAACGTGCTCGCCAAGCATCCGGAGATCAAGGTGGTCTCGAGCCAGGCGGCCGACTGGGATGCCGCGAAGGCCAAGGCGATCACCCAGACGGTGCTGAAGCAGAATCCTGATCTTTGCGGCATCGTTGGCTTCTGGGACGGCATGGACATCGGCACCGCCGCCGCGGTGAAGGAAGCCGGCCTGACCGGCAAGGTATTCGTCGCGACCTCCGGCGGCGGCGAGCGCAAGGGCGCTTGCGAACTGGTGAAGTCCGGCGCGTTCGATCTCAACATGAGCTACGACGTGCCGACCCAGGCCGCGCAGATGGCCGGCACGATCAAATGGCTGCTGTCGTCGGGCGCCAAGGCCGGCTCAATCAAGGGTTCGGAATACACGACGCTGATTCCGATCACCAAGGAGAACGCGGACAGCCAGACCGCGTGCTGGAATCTCAGTGACCTGAAAAAATAGTCGAACCATTCCCGCTCGACGTCCCGGGCGGCCCCGCCCGGGACGTCGATCTCCCCAGATCGAACGCCTTGCTGGAATGCCGATGCGCGACACCCTGACGAGCCTGCGTTACCGCTACTGGCCGGATCATCTCCTCGGCGAGATCCTGTCCAAGCGTTGGACCGAGACCGCAATACCGGTGATCCTGCTTTTGATCGTCGGCTTCGCGCTCAGCCGTTCCATCGATCACTTCCTGTCGCCGTCGAGCCTTGCCGACACCGCGCGGCAGGCCGGCGAGATCGGCTTCATCGGCCTCGGCATGGCGCTGGTCGTCATCGTCGGCGGCATCGATCTGTCGGTCGGCTCGATCTTCGCGCTGACGGATTTCTGCGCGCTCTATCTGCTCGACGTGCTGAACTGGCCGGTTCCCGCGGTGGTCGTCGCCACCCTCGTCTGCGGCGCACTGCTCGGCGCCGTCAACGGCGTGCTGATCGGCTACTTGCGGCTGCGCGCCTTCATCACCACGCTGATCACCTTGATCATCTACCGCTCGGCGTTCGATCTGTTGATCCAACGCTACTCCAATTCGATCGCTGCGGCCTTCCCCGACATCCCGTCCTGGAATTTCATCGGCGGCGGCGACGTGTTCGGCATTCCGAGCGTCGCAATCGTCTACGTCGCGATCGCCATCTTCGGCCATATCTTCATGACGCGGCTGCGCCCGGGCTGGCACATCACCGCGATCGGCGGCTCGCGCCGTTCCGCCTATAATTCCGGCATTCCGGTCCGTCGTACCATCGCGCTGTGCTATGTCGCAAGCGGCGTGCTGACCAGCATCGCCGCGCTGTTCTTCGCGGCCCGGCTCGGCACCGTCGGCGGCGACATCGGCGTCGGCCTCGAGGTGATCGTGCTGACCGCGACCGTGCTGGGCGGCATCACGCTCGGCGGCGGCAAGGGCTCGGTCGCCAAATCGCTGGTCGGCGTGCTGATCGTGCTCTTGATCACCAACGGCCTGACCACGCTCAATGCACGGGGCGGCATCAACCGCATGGCGCTGGCGGGCATCCTGCTTGTTGCGGCGATGGTCGACATCCGCTGGCAGAAGAACCGCACCCGCATCATCAGCAAGGTCTATGTCGCGCCGACCTATCATGCGCTGCCGCCGCCTCCGGCCACCGAGATCGGCCAGGGCGGCCCGTTCGAGCAGAACGACAAGCTGCGCAACGTCGAATTGATCGGGCTCGGCCGCATCGAGGCGCCGGAGGACGTGATCCTCGATCGCAACAACAATCTCTACGCCGGCTCGCGCCATGGCGACATCATCCGCTTCCATGCGCCCGATTATCATCGGATGGAGGTGTTCGCCCATATCGGCGGTCAGCCGCTCGGCATGGCGTTCGACCGGCAGGACAACCTCTATGTCTGCATCGGCGGCATGGGCCTTTACCGCATCACGCCCGACGGCACCGTGGAGAAGGCGACCGACGAGACCAACCGCAGCATGCATTCGGTGAACGACGACAGCCGCCTGCGGCTGGCCGACGACCTCGACATCACCGACGACGGCCTGATCTTCTTCTCGGAAGCCACCGTGCGCTACGAGATGGACGAATGGCCGATCGACGGCCTCGAGGCGCGCGGCAACGGCCGCATCATCTGCTACGACACCAAGACCGGCGCGACGCACACGGCGCTGCGCGGCCTCAAATTCCCCAACGGCATCTGCGTCGCCAGCGACGGACAGTCGATCCTGTTCGCCGAAACCTTCGGCTGCTCGATCAAGCGGCTGTGGTTCGCGGGGCCGAAGAAGGGCCAGGTCGAGGTCGTAATGGACAATCTGCCGGGCTATCCCGACAACATCAATCTCGCCTCCGACGGCAATTACTGGCTGGCGCTGGTCGGCATGCGCAGCCCCTCGCTCGACCTTGCCTGGAAGATGCCGGGCTTCCGCCGCCGCATGGCCAAGCGCGTCCCGGTCGACGAATGGCTGTTCCCGAACATCAACACCGGTTGCGTCGTCAAGTTCAACGAGCAGGGCAAGATCCTCGAATCGTTCTGGGACCTGCGCGGCGAGAACCATCCGATGATCACCTCGATGCGTGAGCATCGCGGTTATCTCTATCTCGGCGGCATCATGAACAACCGGATCGGCCGCTACAAGCTGGAGAACGCCGACCCGAACTTCGTGCAGTATGACAAGCGCTGGGGGAAGCCGTCGTGATCGCGGCCGTCAGGGAATTCGCCAACCGCTTTCTCGGCCGTGGCGAGGCCACCATCACCGTGCCGTCGTTCGACGGCGCACTCAAGCCGAACCAGAAACTGGAATCTGCGACCACCCTGCTGGAATGCGAGGCGCCCGAGGATCTCGCAACCGATGGCCGCAACCTCTATGTCGCCGACGGCCGGCGTCTGCTGCGCCTCGACGGCGGCGGAGCGGCCGAGTTGCGCAACTTCGAGCAGCCGATTTCGGCGCTCTGCGCGCTCACCGGCGGCGGCATCGCGGTCGCGCTCGGCGGCCGCGAGGTGCGACTCTACGCCGATCCCTCGTCGGGCGAGCCGAGCGTGACGTTCAACGACGCCGTCTTCAACGCGATCAACGCGCTGACGCAGGCCGGCGACGGCACCCTGATCGCAACCGACGGCTCGGCGAGCTGCGGCATCGATGATTGGGCGCGCGACTTGATGGAGCTCAACCGGAGCGGCCGCGTGTTCCGGCTCGACCCCAAGACCAAATCGGCGCAGCCGCTGGCCTCGAAGCTCGGCTACGCCTTCGGCGCCTGCGCACGCGGCGACGGCGTGCTGGTCAGCGAGAGCTGGCGGCATCGCCTCGTCCTCGTCTCGAACGGACGGTCGCCGCAGGTCGTGCTCGGTCATTTGCCCGTCTATCCGTCGCGGCTGTCGAAGGCCGCGGGTGGCGGCTATTGGCTCACCGCATTCACCGCGCGCACCCAGCTGATCGAGTTCGTGCTGCGCGAGCCGGCCTACCGGCGCCGCATGATGGCCGAGATCGACCCGGCCTATTGGGTGGCACCGCGGCTGCGCTCGGGGTTCTCGTTCAAGGAGCCGATGCAGGGCGCCCACATCAAGACGATGGGCGTCATCAAGCCGTGGGCGCCGCCGCGCTCCTATGGCCTCGTCATCCGGCTGAGCGAGGACGGCAAGCCAAAGTATTCGCTGCACAGCCGGGTCGACGGCGTCAATCACGGCATCGTCGCCGCGCTCGAGCTGGGCGGCGACCTTGTGCTGATCGCCAAGGGACCGGGCCGCGTGCTGAAACTGCCCCTCGCCGGGCTCGCCGAGGAGACAGGCTCATGAGCGACACCGTGTTGTCCCTGCGCAAGGCCACCAAGCTTTACGCCGGCGTGCCCGCCATCGAGGGCGTCGACTTCGATCTGCGCCGCGGCGAGATCCACGCGCTGGTCGGCGAGAACGGCGCCGGCAAATCGACGCTGACCAAGGTGATGGCCGGCGTCGTGACCTTGACCTCGGGCGGCATGAGTGTCGATGGCTCGGAGGTCGCGCCGCGGACGCCGCTCGAGGCGCGCAATCTCGGCATCGCCATGGTGTTCCAGGAGAACAGCCTGGTGCCGACCATGACGGTCGCGCAAAACCTGTTTCTCGGGCAGGAGAAATTCTACAACCGGCTGCGCGGCATCTACATCGCCGCCCAGCAATTCCTGCAATCGCTGAATTTCGACGTAACGCCGACCGCCACCGTGAGCGGGCTCGGCGCCGCCAAGAAGCAGATGGTGGAGATCGCGCGTGCGGTTCTGCACAAGGCCAAGGTCATCATCTTCGACGAACCGACCGCGTCCCTGACGCCGGAAGAGAAGAAGTATTTCTTCGACCTGGTCCGTGACCTCAAGAAGCGCGGCGTCTCGATCATCTTCATCTCGCACGCGCTGGAAGAGGCGCTGTTGCTCGCCGACCGCATCACCGTGCTGCGCGACGGCAAGCATGTGATCACCGACGACGCGGCGAAATTCGACCGGGCGGCGATCGTGCAGGCGATGGTCGGGCGCGACCTCTCCAACACGCTGTATGGCGCGCGGAAGACCAGCGTCCGGCCGGCCGGCGCGCGCGTGCTCACGGTGCAGAACCTCAAGATGGCGCCGATGGTGAAGAACAATTCGCTGTCGGTGTTCGCCGGGCAGATCACCGGCGTGTTCGGCTTGGTCGGCGCGGGCCGCACCGAGACCTTCAAGATTGTCTCCGGCGTGTTGAAGCGCGACTTCTTCCACGGCGGCGAAATCATGCTGCACGACAAGCCGGTGCGCTACCGGGTTCCGGCGCCGGCGGTCAAGGCCGGCATCGCCTATGTGACCGAGGATCGCAAGGTCGAGGGCTTCTTCGAAACCGCCTCGATCGCCCGCAACATCTATCTCGGCCTGCTTTCGAAGTTTCCCGGGGGCCGCATGATGTTGTCGCGGCGCGAGACCAATTCGGTCGGCAAGACCTGGACCCAGCGCCTCAAGGTTCGCGCCATCGGCGACGAGGCCAAGGTGGTCGAGCTGTCAGGCGGCAACCAGCAGAAGGTGGTGATCGCCAAATCGCTGGTGCAGGAGCCCGAGCTGATCATCTTCGACGAACCGACCCGCGGCGTCGACGTCGGCGCCATTGTCGAGATCCACGAGCTGATCAACCAGCTCGCCGACGAGGGCAAGGCGGTGGTGGTGATCTCGTCCTATCTGCCCGAGATCATGGCGCTGTCCGACCGCATCCTGGTCTCGCGCCAGGGCAAGGTGGTGGAGGAATTCTCCGCGCTCGAAGCCACCGAGGAGAAGATCATGTACGCGGCGATTCATTGATGTCCTGAAACGCGACGCGATTTCGGTTGAAGCGTCAGGTGCGGCGCGGGAAGCCGCCTGCCGCGATCATGGTCGCACGCTACTTCGGTCCGACGGTTCCGGTCACCTTCAGCCTCGCCGACCTCACCCAACCCGAGACGTCGTTGCCCGTCCCCGGATTGAGGTACATCACCGACGACCAGCCATCCCTGGTTTGCGCATACGCGATCAGTGCGTCATTTGGAATGACGAACACGCCGCGGATCGGACAGTGCAGATTCGGCGCCGAGTAGAATTGCAGCCGACCCGTGCCCGTCACCACATTGGCCAGCGGCGGCGACAGCATCGGGACGCGGCTGGTGCCGGTCTGCGGCTCCTTGCAGTTCGACGGCGTCTGCGCGTGCACGGTCGCCCCCGGAGCCCCCAGGATCAGCGCACACCAGACCATGCAGGCGACGACGAACCTGTCCGACATCACTGATCCTCCTGACGTCGCTGGTTGCGGCAACCGGCGAAGGGATTGATTCAGTTCGTGCCCGCGATGATGACGAGATTGTTCAGGACAGGCGTGGAGCAGAACGCGACGACGAGAGCGATGTTGTAAACGTTGTTGCTCCGCCAAAGCAGCCACGTGACCACGAACGTCAAGCCAAGCTTGGGCACCAGCCACCAGACGCCGAACCACGTCTGCGCCAGATGCATGAACGGGTTCAACTCACCCAATCCGAGACTCAGGATCACATTCGTCGACTCAAGGTCGGCGTAACCCAGCAGCAGGGCGAGGAGCACCAAAAGACCCTTAACCCAATTCATTCCGAGACTCCCGATGCCAGTAATGCCGAAGATGCCGGATTGGCCAGATCACACTGTTGATGATGTCCACGCGCTCAGCCGGCACGAGGCCCGTTGCAGGATATTCGCCCGGCTCCGGTATCCAGGCCGTGCCGAACAGAATGTCGAGAAACGGAAAGCAGGCAGCGAAGTTTTTGTCCCTGTGCTCGGGAAGGACCGAATGATGGATCCGGTGCCATTGCGGATTGTTGATCCATGTCACATACCGACCGAGCGGAATGCGGACGTTGAGATGGGCACACGCATCGGGCATGAAGAAGATAAATCCCACCGCTATCACCATGTCCGGCGGGATGCGGAACAGGATCGCCATGATCGGAAGAAAGGCGTCGGACAACACCCTCTCCAGCCAGAAATGCCGGCCGCCGGTAATGAACGTGACGCCGTTCGCGCTGTGATGGAAGGAATGCATCGCCCATAGAAAGGGGATCGCATGTTGAAGGCGATGGTATGTGTACTTGTAGAGATCGAATGCAACCACGATGATTGCGAGTGAGACGTACCACCAGTAACCGTCGGTCGGCAGCTTGATCCAACCGAGACCGGTATAGCTCGCAATTTTGCCCGCGGTGATCGCCGCGATCGGAGCGAGCATGGACGACAACCCGAGGCTCACGATCACCGCGAGCCAATCATCACGAAACTCGGCGTAGGGAACGTCCGCAATCGGCCATCTTTTTTCCAGGATGCGACTGGTGTAGACGATGCCCAGAAACACGGCCGCATAAAATACGGCGTTTGCGATGTCACTCTGCATGAGGGATGACTCGCCGGCTCAAAAGGACAGACAATAAGAATAAAAACATTTCTGTGCCTATAAGCTAAAAAAGCTTATTTTTTCTCAACGCCCCGGCGAGGGCAAGCAGGGTTTTTACGGGGCGGCCCTCGCCTTCGGCCCGATTTTGACCCGCGCGGGCGCATTTTTCCGGCGAGTCCCCGATCCGGTGCGGCGACAGCCGGCTGAAGTGAGCTCAGCGCGCGCCTGCAGGACATTGTGCGCACCGTGAAGGCGCGTCGTGCATCCCTGAGGGGGGCTATGCAGAGCACCCCATCGATACCAGCACGGCAGCGGGCAAGTGCTTCCTGGACATGCTCGGTGTGTTCACCGAGTTCGAGACCAACCTCCGCAAAGAGCGGCAGCTTGAGAGTATTGCGGAGGCCAAGGCACGCGGGGTCTACCAAGGCCACAAAGCGTCCATCGACACCGCCAAAGTGAAGGCGCTCAAAGCTGAAGGCATGGGAGCGTCCGCTATCGCGAAGGCGCTCAAGATTGGCCGCGCGTCGCTTTACCGGGCTCTTGAGGATTGAGGAGGGAAGCCAATGACACCCACAGCGCCCTCCAACTGCGACCACGGGCTATGTGAGTGCAGTGGAACGCAATCGATCCAGAAGTGTCTGGGGATGTTCTACTGAAGACGAGCACGCATCAGCTGCCCGAACCAATGGGAGCTTGCGTGAATGGCGCGCCGTCGCCGATGAAGATGGGCACTACGTGTTTCGCCGTGGCGCTATGATGCAACGGTTCAATTTTGCCGACCGCCTTGCGACAGGACGGGAAGGAGGTGCCATGCCGAAAACGATCGCGGTATTGGGCTCTGCCCTCTTCTTTGCGGTTGCGCCCAGCTCGGTGGCGGGGCTCGTTCCCTGGTGGATTACGCGTTGGGAGTTTCGGCCGCCCTTCTTCGATCTCGACGCGACGCGCGCCGTCGGGATCCTGTTGATCGTCGCCGGTCTACCCGGGCTTGTCGACTCGTTTGCACGCTTTGCGCTGCAAGGATTGGGCACGCCGGCGCCGATCGCACCGACGCAGAACCTCGTGGTGACGGGTCTCTATCGCTATGTGCGCAATCCTATTTACGTTGCCCTTGTCGCCGTCATTCTGGGCCAAGCGGTCTTGTTCGGCGACCAGCGCCTTCTTGGGTACGGTGTGTTGGTGTGGCTCGCCTTCCACGCGTTTGTCGTGGGGTACGAGGAGCCGGCGCTCGTTCGTATGTTCGGAACGGAGTACGAGGATTTCCGGGCCAATGTCCCGCGCTGGATTCCGCGGCTCACGCCCCGGCGAGCCGCACCACGCCGGAATCATTCGTGACGCGGGCGCCGCCGGGGGAGGGGCGTGGTACCGTGCCCTGTCGTAAAATGGCGCGCCCGGAACGATTCGAACGTCCGACCCTCAGATTCGTAGTCTAATCCAGTTCGTTGAAAAGACGCTGAGATCTTGCAAACCGAGCCGTTACGGCCCCCCTCGGTATCAAAGGCTTACACCGTCTTTTGCAAACCATTTTCTGGTCATTGAACGCGACGACGGGCGCTATCAGCTCGGCGTCGGCGACGATGCGCCGGGCCCCTTCCCTACCCGCCAAGCCGCGGCAGCGGTGGCCTTCCTGGAAACGGGGGTCGCCGCATAAATGGAGCTCTATAAGGAAAACCCCGCGACGCTGGCGGCGTGCGGGGCTCCGAAAATTCATCTGGCTGGCGCTTCGATGATTTCGGACTCTACGCCCTCGCTCTACGACCTGCAAGCCCGACGATTAACTCGCCGTCATGCTGTCAGCTTCGAAATGGCTTCGACCATCGCCCCCCTCGTTTTTGGCGAGGTGCAGCGATGAGCGGCGACTTCGATTGGAATGGGCCCGATGTGGTGCTCGAGCATCAGCCCCGGACCGCGGTGTTCACGAACGATCGCGGCCAGGTCGTTATTCGGCAGGAGGGGTCCCTAGATCCGGACGAAGATGTCTGGGTTTTCTTCGACCCCAGCAACGCGCTTAGCCTCTGCAAGGCGGTTCTGGAGGCTGCAGGCCTCGACAATATCGAGTTCGTCAGAAACTGCGGCGGCTTGTCTTACGAGGACGTCGAGTTGCCGGCCCGTCCCTCACGGGCTGAGCAAATGAAGGCGTCTCGCCCGGATATCAATTGGGCAAGCGCCGAGGCGGAGTTCGCCAGGTTCGAGGCCCGACAGAAGGATGATGAGTCCAACTCAGATTGTCGGATCGATCCGAAAATTCGTAAGGACCGGACAGCTGCGGAGCGGCAACGGCGTAGGCGCGAAAAGCTCCGTCACGGCAAGAGCGTGACAGCTGAGCGTGACACCGTGACATCGCCCCCGCTGTTTCAGGAGGACACGCAGGAATTGGCGCTCGCGCGCTGATCGAACCACCGCGTTCGGTTGGCCGTGGCGCCTGCGATGGCAGGTCTGCTCGGATGCTCCCGCTGCCGTCAATGAACCACGACTGACCGTCGCGAGAATAGCGACGAGTCGAGATCGGCCATGATCTCGTTGCCGGCGATTAAGATGCAAATTTGCATCTTTGTGCCGCGATGAATGACCGCAGAGCGCCGCAGCTCTCAAACCCGCGGCAGCGAGCCGGACGCTACACGCCCACCAGGGGCGATCGGAATTAGTGCGGGCAAGTGTGACCCATAACACCCGCGACCACTGAGATCGGGCAAACCCCGAAGGGCGAATGGCGCTGATGCCGTCGAGCGGATGACCACCGCGACCGACATCAGAGTGGCGAAGCCTCGAAAAATCGCCGGAGACGTCACGGGGACAACGTGACGGGCCAACCATCAGGGCGGCCAAGGACAGCCAAGTACTCGGCCCCCAGGGGCTTCCCATCGTCAGGGACCATGTAGCAGGCCAGCCAGCCTATCTCATGGGAGGAAAGGGTCGGAGGCATGCCTGAAGCAGAGCGGGACAGATGAGCGAAACTAGACTTCCGGATCCAGACTGCCCGGTGCTGATCGGTTGGGATCAGATCGGCGGCTACTTGGGCGTCACGGCCGAGACGGCAAGAGCCAGGTGCAATCGCGGCGACTTCGAAGTGGGAAAGCCAGTGCGGTGGAATATGCCGATCGTCACCAAGGCGGCTTTGAATGAAGCATTGCTCGATATAGCCAGCCGTGCGCGAACACGGACGCGTGAATAAAAACATGCAATTGCATCTACTTTGGACAGCAGTAGATCGAGGGCTCACCGGCCATACGGAAATCCCGGCTGAAATCGACGCTAGCGGAAGGCCCATTTTGCTAGGGTTTTTCGATCGTCATCACATATACGTTAGACAGTTGATTTCCGTATAGGTTGGCGTATGATTCCTGTCATTGAGGCAGGGGAAATCAACATGAAGCGCGTCGGCATCTATCTTCGTGTTTCGACTGACAGCCAGACCACCGAGAACCAGCGCCGCGAGCTCGAGGCCGTGGCCGCTCGATCAGGCTGGGAGCTCGTGGGTGTCTATGAGGACGCCGGCATCAGCGGCGCCAAGGGCAGGGACAAGCGTCCTGGCTTCGATCGGCTGCTGAAGGACGCCACCGCGCGCAAGGTGGACATGATCGCGGCCTGGTCGGTGGACCGTCTCGGCCGCAGCCTGCAGGATCTGGTTGGCTTCCTGAGCGAGCTGCAGGCGCTTCACTGTGACCTGTATCTGCACCAGCAAGCCCTGGACACCAGCACGCCTTCCGGCCGTGCCATGTTTCAGATGCTGGGCGTGTTCGCCGAGTTCGAGCGCGGCATGATCCGGGAGCGCGTCAACGCAGGCCTGGCGAGGGCGCGGGCGCGGGGTGTGAAGCTGGGCCGCCGTCCGGTCAAGCCTGCCGTAGAGGCCCGCATTCGGGCTCTAAAGGCCGAGGGAATGGGTATCCTGAAGATCGGTCGGACGCTCGAGGTTGGGACCAGCGTTGTCCAGCGTGTGCTGGCGAGCCCGGCCTAAATCATAGGTAGTGTAGTGCGTTTACTTTCGTGTGTTACGATCGGCAGACAATGAGCGAGATAACGAACGTCGTCAGTGCCTTCAGTGCCGATCAGGTCGTGAAACTCACGGGCCTGACGATGCGGCAGCTCGCCTATTGGGACAAGCTCGGCTTCTTCGAGCCCCAGTACGCCGCGGACGACCGGCGCTCTCCGTATTCGCGGATCTATTCGTTCAAGGACGTCGTCGGCCTGCGGACTCTCAGCGTGCTCAAGAGCCAGTACAAATGCTCGCTGCCCCATCTGCAGACGGTCGCACGGGAGCTTTCGGCCCACAGTACGGCACCTTGGGCCGAGCTGACGCTGTACGTCTGGAACAAGCAAGTCCAATTCAGGGAGCCGGACACCGGCAAGATCAGGGGCGTGGTCGATCGTCAGTACGCCATGCTCCCGATAAAGAGCGTCATGGAAGACGTTCGACGCGAGGCGGAGCTGTTACGCGAGCGACAGCCGGCGCAGATCGGACAAGTGGAAAAGCACCGCTACGTGTCCCATCAAGCGCCCGTGATTTCAGGAACGCGCATCCGGGTCGCGACCATTCTGCATTTCGTCGAGGCCGGATACTCCACCGCCGATATTTTGAAAGAATACCCGAGCCTGACCGAAGCGGACATTGAGGCCGCTAAACGGCACGGCAAAAACGGCTTGGCGGCCTGATGACGGCTCGGCCGTCATTGAGGCTGTTTCTCGATGAAGGCGTACCGGATTCAGTTGGCCGTGCATTCATGGAAGCCGGTCACCACGTTGCCTTTTTGAACAAAATGCTATCCCGCGGATCTTCTGATCACTTGGTCTGCACAATCGCGGATATCAACGATGCTATCCTGGTAGCGCTTGATGGCGATATGAAGCGCATCGCGCAGGGGCACGGCATCGGGACGTCAAAGTATCTCCGGGTTGGTCTTATTAAGCTTTCCTGCTCCGAACCTGACGCCGCCAGGCGCGTCCGCGAGGCGATGTCACTCATTGAGCATGAGTGGAACATCTCCCAAGGCAAGGAAGGTCGACGAATCTTCGTCGAGATAAGCAACCAGGTCATCCGTTCGTTCAGGTGAACGAAAATATTCTTGAACGTCACTCCCCAGTCGCTGCACGCCAGTAACCGCCAAACACGATTTCGCGCCACTCTCTGACGACGTCGCGACATTGCGTGCGCGCGGATACGTGTCATTTCTAGCGGATGCACGATGTTCGCAATGCCATTGCTACCCGCTGCCCTACATCTCGTTCGAAGATTTCGAACGGGACGCGGCTACTTGAAAACGTTGATGGACGATCGCGTGACGCCCGGCGTTTCCGCGACTTGTGCGACGCCTTCGCCTCCGAACTTGGCGGCGAACTGACCGAGATAGAGACGGGCATGATCCGGCAGGCTGCCGGTCTCACGCTCCGTGGTGAGCAATTGCAGGCCGCCATCGTTCGGGGCGAGGCGGTCGCCAACGATGAGGTAATCAGGATCGCGGGCGCCTCTCGCCGGATCCTGGCCGACATTGCCGAGAGCGCTTCTAAGCGCAAGCGACCTCCGCCGACGCTGCAGGACCGGCTCCGCCAGCGCGCGGCCGAACGTGCGGGGGCCTAAGACGCCTTGAGCGCTCCGCCCAATATTGTCGAAGCAATGACAGACCCGGAATGGTTCGGGCCCTGGTTTCAGGGCGAGAGCTGGGACGGATGGCGCACGGTCCTAAAAGGCATGTTCGCCGTGCCGATGACGGACGATGAGCGCGCATTCTTCAGAACGGTCAGCGAACGTGATCCGCCCGCCGAGCCGAGCCGCGAGATGTGGGCAATCGTCGGACGTCGAGGGGGCAAGGACTCGATCGCGAGCTTTATCGCGGCTTACATCGCAGCGACCTTTTCTGGCCAGGACAAGCTCCGGCCGGGCGAGAGACCGCTGGTGATGTCGCTCGCCTGTGATCGCGATCAGGCCAGGATCTGCTTGAACTATATCAAGGGCTACTTCGAGCAGATCGACCTGTTCGCTGGGATGATCGAACGGGAGACACAGACCGGTTTCGAGCTTAGCAACGGCGTTGATATTGCGGTGGCGACGAACAGCTTCCGGAGCGTTCGCGGCCGGCCGATCCTCGCGGCGATCCTCGACGAAACCGCCTTCTGGCGTGACGAGAGCTCGGCAAATCCCGACGTCGAGACTTTCAACGCCATCAAGCCTGGCCTTGCGAGCATTCCCAACTCTCTGGTTATCGGCATCTCTTCGCCTTATCGGCGATCGGGGCTTCTGTTCAGCAAATTCCGGGATCACTTCGGTAAGGCGAGCAAGACCCTTGTCGTCAAAGCACCAACGCGCGTGCTCAATCCGACCATCCCTCAGACGATTATCGACGAGGCAATGGCGGAAGATCCAGCTGCGGCTTCTGCAGAGTGGATGGCTGAGTTTAGAAACGACGTCAGCGCCTTTGTCAGCCAGGAGGCGGTGGATGCTTGCACATCGCCCGATGTGCTGGAGCGTCCGCGCGTCGACGGCGTGAAGTACTCTGCTTTTGTCGATCCGTCCGGCGGCTCGTCTGACTCGATGACTTTGGCAATCGGGCATAGCCAACTTTCAGAAGATAAGAAGCGCTCAATTGCGGTGCTCGACGCGGTACGCGAAATCCGCGCGCCGTTTAGCCCGGATGACGCCGTTGCCGAGTTTGCCACTCTGCTGAAGAGCTACGCAATTCGCAGTGTTCGTGGCGATAGATATGGAGCCGAGTGGGTTTCCCAGAGCTTCAAAAAGGCCGGCATCGAGTACAAAGCGGCCGATCTCTCGAAGTCGGAGATCTACCGCGACCTTCTGCCACGGCTCAACAGCGGCGAGGTGGACTTGCTCGACAATCGCCGACTGACGACGCAATTGCTTAGCCTCGAGCGGCGCACAGCACGCGGAGGCCGTGACAGCATCGACCATCCGCCGGGCGGCAAGGACGACGTCGTAAACAGTGTCGCCGGCTGCGTGGTCTATTTGACGAGTGCGCGGCATCAGCCGGTCTACCCCGCCATGTACAGCTGGAGCGGTCAGCCGATCAACCGCAAGAATCCAAGTCGGTTTGATGGACCAATCACCGAAGGCGAACTCGCCGGCGGTTATGCAACAGCAATGAGGTAACGAGATGGGATTGCGGATTGAGAATTCCAGTGCTTGGCGCGGCCGGGCACAGCTTTACGGAACGAAGCGTGGCGACAAAATAGAGTACGTCAACGGCCCGCGCGTCGGCATGTGGGCTTGGGACAGCTCGCAGAATGCCGTCCTCCAAAACCTGGAGGCAAATGTTTACGACGCAAGTGTGAAAGCGGCTGATCGTCTCCGGGCGAAAAAGGATGAGCTTGTCGCCTCCGGCCGTTTCACGCCAGCTGGTATCCGGGATGAGTTGCGGCAGTTCGCAGAGACTTCCGTCAAGCCCGCGCTCGATCGCGCTCGGGCCGAACTGGACAGTGCGCAGCAGCATGTCCGGGAGCGCCGCGCCGGCATCAAGCCGATTGCGGCCACGTCCGACGACGCAGTGACAACCCTGAAGAAGATGGAGGCCAGGACCATCCTGCGAGGCATGTCGCGCCGCGATCTGGTCAACGTCCTCGCCGGACCAAATCCCGATCCAGTGTTCGTGCAGGCCGCGCTCGAGAGTCCGCCGTACATGGTTTCCAACATAGACTCGCTGCTTCGAAAGCATCTTGAGCAGCTGGCGACGCAATCGCAGTTTGGCCCCCAGATTGAAGAACTGGACGATATCGAGGGAGCAATCAACGACGCCCGCAAGGCCGCCTCCGTCGTCGCCGCGGAAGTGACGAAGGAGCTGCAACCTGCGCCGCAACTCGTCTCATCTGCTGGCGACAAGAAGATCGCATAGAGCGCGAAACACTTTCGCTGACCGCGGATGTACCGGCGGCGAAGCAAACACAACAAAGGACAACAAATGACAATCCCGAAAGCACTTCCTCCCGGAGTAGACCAGCGAGCCGCCGCCGAAGCCCTCGCTAGCGCCACAGAGGCTAGCGTCAAGGCCGGCATCGCGCAGCAAGCTGCACCGCGCCCTGCTGGGCCGAGGCCCACTATCACCGCCGAACTTCCGGCGAAAACCTTGCGAACTGGCGGGGCATAATCCCACCCCGTCATCGAGCGCGAAACCGGACCCCGGCGGGATGCTGGGGTCCGGTGCCCGTATCAGGAGAGAATTAGCAAATGCCGACACTCGACAATTGCATCAACTCGATTTTCGAGCCGGGCAACATCGGCTCGAGCAGTGGTCAGCCGCCGACAACTATTCGGGTCGGAACGATCTACACGCCCGGTAACTATGATCCGGATGCGGTCACGTACTCCCACGACTTCGCAAAATTCTACAATAGCTTTGTTCATCACCACAGGGTTCGATAATGAGCGGCGCAGCAACCACGAAGCCATATAAAGACGGAAGCGCTGGCTCCTTCAGCGGCCGAGAATGGGACGAGAGCGGGACTGGGACCGGGCCGTTCTCTGCAATGCCGGTGCTGAGCGACGGAGCTGGTGGGACACT
>NZ_JAGKJL010000038.1:0-92889 GCF_020329495.1 Bradyrhizobium australafricanum
CTTATCCGCCGAAGTCGTCATGGCCGACGCCGCCTATGACGCCGATCACTTGCGCCAAGCCATCGCCGCCAAAGGCGCGCTCGCCGTCATTCCCAACAATCCGTCGCGCGCGCTCAAATACCCTCTCGATAAGCATCTCTATGCCCAGCGTCATCTCGTCGAATGCTGCTTCTCAAAGCTCAAGCAGTTCCGACGCGTCGCAACCCGCTTCGAAAAGACGGCACGGAACTATCGCGCCGTCGTCACTCTCGCTGCCATTGTTCTATGGATGCGCTAATGTCCACACCACCTAGTGCTTTCGCAGGGACGACATCGGATATGTGGCTCCGCCCGGTCTAACTCGCCGCTTCGTCGAGTTCGGCGCTGGCTTCCAGCCAGTCTTCCTCGGCGCGCTGTAGCGCGCTCTCGGCGCCGGCGCGCGCCTTGGTCAGTTGCGCGGCCTGCTTGGGGTCGCGGGTAAAAATATCGGGCAATGCGAGCGCGGTATCGATCTTGGCGATGATGCCGTTGATGCGCTCGATCTCGGCCTCGGCTTGCGCGACCCGCTGCCTGGGTGAAGCACGCTTTTCATTGCGGGCGCGCTCCAGCTTGGCGGGCTCCTTGACGCGCTCGCGCGAGGCCGGCCGGCCGTCATTGGCCGACAGGATCATGCGTCGATATTCGTCGAGATCGCCCTCATAGGCCGTGACGGTCTGGTTCGCCACCACCCACAAGCGGTCGGCGCAGGCCTCGATCAGATAGCGATCATGCGAGACCATGATGATGGCGCCGGGGAATTCGTTGATCGCCTCCGCGAGCGTCGCACGGCTGTCGATATCGAGGTGGTTGGTCGGCTCGTCCAGGATGATCATGTTCGGGCCGTAGAACGTGGCAAGCCCCAGCAGCAGCCGCGCCTTCTCGCCGCCCGACAGGCTCCTCACCAGCGTGTCACCGGCCTTGCCGGAGAAACCGATCGCGCCGACGCGGCCGCGCACCTTGCTCTCCGGCGCCTCCGGCATCAGCTTGCGGATGTGATCATAGGGCGAGCCGTCGAGATTGAGCTCGTCGACCTGGTGTTGGGCGAAATAGCCGACCGACAGCTTGTCGGCCCTCGTGATCCTGCCGGCAAACGGCGCGAGCTTGCCCGCCAGCAGCTTGACCAGCGTCGACTTGCCGTTGCCGTTGGCTCCTAACAGCGCGATGCGGTCGTCGGTATCGACGCGCA
Source organism: Bradyrhizobium australafricanum (assembly GCF_020329495.1). Lineage (NCBI taxonomy): Bacteria > Pseudomonadati > Pseudomonadota > Alphaproteobacteria > Hyphomicrobiales > Nitrobacteraceae > Bradyrhizobium > Bradyrhizobium australafricanum. Next base: position 1,205 of record NZ_JAGKJL010000038.1, read on the forward strand.
GCGTTACGCGATTGAGCACCGGCTTGCCGGGTTCGTAGCCGACCGAGACGTCATCGACCGCAATGATCGGCGGCGACAGCAGCTTCTCCGGCGCTGGGAACGAGATCTCATGAACATCCTGGGTCACCAGCGCGGTGATCGGCTTCATCCGCTCCAGCATCTTCACGCGCGACTGCGCCTGCCGCGCCTTCGAGGCCTTGGCCTTGAAGCGGTCGACGAAGTCCTGCAGGCGCTTGCGCTCATCGGCCTGCCGCTTGGCGTGCTTGGCGTCGAGCAATTCGCGCGCGGCGCGCTGTTCCTCGAACGAGGAATAGGTGCCCTTGTAGAGCGTCAGTTTGCCGCGATCGAGGTGCAGGATCTGATCGACCGAGGTGTCCAGCAGGTCGCGGTCGTGGCTGATCACGATCACCGTGCGCGGATAGTTGGCGAGGTGGTTCTCGAGCCACAACGTGCCTTCGAGATCGAGATAGTTGGTCGGCTCGTCCAGCAGCAGGAGGTCGGGCGCGGAGAACAGCGTCGCCGCCAGCGCCACGCGCATGCGCCAGCCGCCGGAAAATTCCGCGCACGGCCGTGCCTGGTCTGATGTCGAGAAGCCGAGGCCGGAGAGGATCGCCGCGGCGCGGGCGGGCGCGGAATGGGCGTCGATGTCGACCAGCCGGGTCTGGATTTCGGCAATCCGGTGCGGATCGTGCGCCGTCTCGGCCTCGCGCAGCAGCGCGTCGCGCTCGAGATCGGCCTTCAGCACGACATTGATCAGGCTTTCGGGCCCGTCGGGCGCTTCCTGCGCGAGGCTGCCGATACGCCAGCGCGGCGGCAGCGCGATGCTGCCGCTCTCGGTCGGGATGTCGCCCCGGATGGCGTGAAACAGCGTCGATTTGCCGACGCCGTTGCGGCCGACAAATCCGACGCGGGCTCCGGGTACAATTTGCACCGAACTGTGATCGATCAACAGCCGTCCGGCGATCCGGACCGAGATGTCAGTGATGGAGAGCATGCAGCGTTGTCACCGGACCCGCCGCCAAACGCAACCCCGTCTGTTCGTAAAATCTCTCCCGGGGCTGTTGCAAAAACGCAATTGGGCTGCTTGTCAGCCCTCAACATCTAATGGCGATCGCCTTCCCGTCGTTGCATCTCGTCGAGGAGTTGCTGCAGGCGAGACGAAAGTGCGGGCTCTGGCCGCATGCTTTGCTGAAGCCGTTCGCCTACGGCATCGCAGATGTAACGGCAGGTCTTGTGATCAATCTGATCGGCGTCCTTGTCGATCTTGCTCATTGTCATCGTCATGGCATGTCTCTTGGCGAGTTCCACCTCGCATGTTCGAGTAGCTCCTCGCCATGACAAGTCGCGACCCCGAATTTGGTTTCCGCGCCTTGCTCTCGCTTTGAGGTAGTGGGTCCCCTCATATGCCCGGGTTCCCCGGCGCGCCTGAAAAAAGCCCCGGCGCGAGGGCCGGGGCGAGAAGCAAGTCAGGGGAGCAGTCGTAGATTCGATGGATCAGTAGCAGCGGTTGACCAGGCGCCAGCGGGGGCCCCACGGCGTCGGCACCACGCGGCGTACGTAGCAGCCGCCGCCGTAGCCATAACCGCCGTAATAGGCCGGGCCGCCGACGATGACGCGCGGACCGCCCCACCAGCCGTGGTGCCATCCACCGTGCCAGCCGCCATGCCAACCACCCCACGCAGAAGCGGAGGTCGGGGCGAGCGCGGCGGCACCGAGCGAAACCGCGGCGACGGCGGCAAGCGAGAGTTTGCGTAACATGATCGTCTCCTCGAGGTATGGGCGCGCGCGACGCGCCCGCGGTGACATTTCCCGAGACGTCCTGTGAGGCTTGCGGATGGGGGCCAGCAAGGCGTCCGATCGCTGCAGAGCCTATGTGGCTTGAGCTGAACGGCAGCGGCACGGCGCTGACAGAATGGGTTCACCTAGGTGAAATCGCGGTAAGTTGGCCGAGCCGGCCGCTGTCTGGAGGGGGCCCAAACGACGATTTTCGTCGCGAAAATGCGTCAAAACTAAAGGCTAACGCGTCACAGGGTCGCTTGCCGTTACCCCATCGCGCCGATATAAGCCCCGGCAACTCCCAGCCACCGTTTACAAGGACGAAATCATGGCGATTGAACGCACCTTTTCGATCATCAAACCCGACGCCACCGAGCGCAACCTGACCGGCGCGGTCAATGCGGTGATCGAGAAGGCGGGCCTGCGGGTCGTGGCGCAGAAGCGCATCCGCATGACCCGCGGCGAGGCCGAGACCTTCTACGCCGTCCACAAGGCGCGTCCGTTCTTCGGCGAGCTGGTCGACTTCATGACCTCGGGCCCGGTCGTGGTCCAGGTGCTGGAAGGCGAGGGCGCCATCCTGAAATATCGCGACGTGATGGGCGCGACCGACCCGTCGAAGGCCGCCGAAGGCACCATCCGCAAGCTCTATGCGAAGTCGATCGGCGAGAACTCGGTGCACGGTTCGGATGCGCCGGAGACCGCGGTGATCGAAATCGCGCAGTTCTTCGCCGGCAACGAGATCGTCGGCTGACGCCGTATTGCTGAAAGTGGCGCGGTCTCCCGAGGAGACCGCGTCGAAGTAGAACCGGGGAGCGGCGGACGACCGCCGCCAGGGGCGGCCGCAAGGCCGAATAGGACTCGCTGTGGACTGGCTGTGGCAGATCTTTGATCCGGCGTACATCGGCGCGTTCTTCACCGAATTCAAGAACGAGATGGCGACGCCGACGTTCTGGGTCGCCGTTGGCAAGATCATCTGGATCAACGTCCTGCTGTCGGGCGACAACGCGCTCGTGATCGCGCTCGCCTGCCGCGGGCTCGCGCCGCGCCAGCGCCTGTGGGGCATGATTCTCGGCGCCGCCGCGGCGGTGCTGCTGCGCGTCATCTTCACCGGCATCGTCGCCAGCCTGATGGAGCTTCCCTATTTGAAGCTGGTCGGCGGGCTGGCGCTGATCGTGATCGCCGCCAAGCTGCTGGTGCCGGAGCAGGAGGACGAGGACAGCGTGCACGCGGCCGCGCATCTGTGGGCCGCGGTTCAGATCGTCGTCGTCGCCGACATCGTGATGAGCCTCGACAATGTGATCGCGGTGGCCGCCGCCGCCAACGGCAGCGTGCCGCTGCTGGTGCTCGGACTTGCGATCAGCGTTCCCCTGATCGTTGCCGGCGCGGCGCTGATCATGGCTCTGCTCACCAAGCTGCCGGTCCTGGTCTGGGCCGGTGCCGCGCTGCTCGGCTGGATCGCGGGCGACGTCATCGCGACCGATCCCGCCGTGCATCCGAAGCTGGACGCGCTGTTCGCCGGACCGCTCGGTACCAAGCTCGATTCCTGGCTGACGTCGGTCGGGATGTCGCCGCAATTCGCCCATGGCGGCAATGGCGGCGAGATCGCGCTCGCGGTGCTCGGTATCATCGTGGTGCTGGTCGTGGGGTCGATCTGGCGCCGCCACGCACTCCGCAAGGCCAAGCACGCCGCCAAGGCGGCGTGAGGTCTAAATCGCGATGCGATTTGGTCGAGCTCGTTGTTTGAGCATGATCTCCGCGCAAACGCATTCCGCGTTTGTCGCGAGGGAAAACCGCTTCGCACTTTTCCGGATCATGCTCTAGCGCCGCACGATTGAGCCGGCGCGCCCGACCAGCCGCGCCAATTGCTTGAAGCGGCTGCCGACGCGGTCGGCGACCAGATCCACCATCCGGTGCTCGAACACCAGCATCAGCTTGCGGCCCTGGGTGCGGAAATGGGTTGCCGGCAGCACGCCGGTGCGCGCCGCCGTGATCAGATGCGCGACGCGGAATGCGGCGCCGAGCACGCGGGCGCGCTCGTCCATCGCCGGCGTCACCAGCGCGCGGATCTGCGGCGGCGGCTCGTTTTCCTCGCTGAGCCCGGCGTAGCGATAGAACACCGAGAGCGCGACGAAGGCGCGGCCCTGATGCGTGATCGAGCCGAAATTGCCGTTCATGATCAGGCTGAGGGTTTCCTCGCCGCGATGATCGGGATGCACCCGCCAGCCGATGTCGGAGAGCAGGCAGGCGACGTGCCGCAGCCTGCGGTCTTCCTCGGTCTCGCGCAGCCTGACGACGCGCACCAGCCGGTCGGTCCACGCCGTCAGCTCCTGGGCGTGGCGGGCCGAGCGCGACAGCAATTCGTTGAGGTTCTGCGCGGCGCAGAGCAGTCCGTCCTTGGCGCGTTCGGCCTGCGGCAGCATCTCGTAGAGCAGGCCCTCGCGTACGCCGAAGGTCGAGAACACGATGGTCTTCGGCTGGGCCACGCGGATGATGTATTCGAGCACGAGCGCGGCGTAGGCCAAGAGCGGCCGCCGCGCATCTGCGACCGACTCGATATTGGCCAGCATGTTGGTGGCCGCCAGCCGTCGCAGCCGCTGCGCGAAGTCGAGTGCGTCGGCCGCCGGGATCGAATAGCCGTGCATCACCTTGAGCGGGTAGCCGCTCTGGATGATGTGAATGCGCGCCAGCGCACGCCAGGTGCCGCCGACCGCATAGAAGGTACGGCCGCGCCCGGTCTTGAGCTGGGCGACGCCGAGCAGCTCGTTCTTGACGATGCGCTCGGCGCGCTTGAGCGATTTGTTGGAGAGGTCCTGCAGCGCGAGGCTGCCGAGCGGCAGCGTCACGCCGCTGCGCACGCGGCTGCCCTTGACGTCGATCAGTTCAAGCGAGCCGCCGCCGAGATCGCCGACGATGCCGTTCGGATTGTGCACCCCCGAGACGACGCCGAGCGCGGACAGCTTCGCTTCACGCGGTCCGGTGAGGATCTCGATCTTGGCGCCGCAGATGCGCTCGGCCTTGGCGATGAAGTCCGGACCGTTCTTGGCGTCGCGGCAGGCCGCGGTCGCGATCGCGTAGACGCGGCCGACTTGCTGGATCTTGCACAGCGCACGAAAACGGCGCAGCGCGGTGAGCGCCTTGTTGACGGCATCGGTTGCGAGCAGGCCGGTGCTCTGCACCTCGCGCCCGAGCCCGCACAGCGCCTTCTCGTTGAAGATGGTGATGAGGCTGCGCGCCATCGCCTCGTAGACCACGAGACGAACCGAGTTCGAGCCGATATCGATGACAGCGACGCTGGAAGCGCGCTTCCGCGGCCGCTTCACCGTAATGCCCCCTTAAGACGATGGCTGCTGACGCTCGTTGCGACGCGTGAGACGGCGCGGTGAAGATTCCTTGAGAGACTTGCCACGGCCGGACAGACTCGGATTTGTCATGAAGTAGTCATGCAGATTGAAGGGCTCTTCGCCTTTCGCGGCCTTCATACGCGTTGACGACCCATCCGGCAACAATTGCCAGCTTTGCTCGGTGTCCTTCAGGTTCGCGACCATGATCTGTTCGAGAACCTGCTGATGCACCGTGGGATTTTGCAGCGGACAGAGAACCTCGACGCGGCGGTCGAGGTTCCTCGGCATCATGTCGGCGGACGAGATATACACAGCAGCTTTTGTGCTCGGCAGGCCCTGACCCATGCCGAAGCAATAGATTCGGCCGTGTTCCAGGAACCGGCCGATCACTGATTTGACGCGGATGTTCTCCGACAGTCCCGGCAGCCCCGGTCGCAGGCAGCAGATGCCGCGCACCACGAGCTCGACCGAGACGCCCGCCTGCGAGGCCTCGTACAGCGCGTCGATGATATCGGGGTCGACCAGCGCATTCATCTTCATCCAGACCGCGCCGGGCCGGCCGTGTTTGACGTGCGCGATCTCGCCATGGATGTGCTCGATGATCCGCTTGCGCAGCGTCAGCGGCGACACCGCCATCTTCTCGATGTCGCTCGGCTCGGCGTAGCCGGTGATGTAGTTGAAGACCCGCGCGACGTCGCGGCCGATGATCGGATCCGAAGTGAAGTAGGAGAGGTCGGTGTAGATGCGCGCGGTGACCGGGTGATAGTTGCCGGTGCCGGTGTGCACATAGGTCGTGAGATTGCCGCCCTCGCGGCGCACCACCATCGACAGCTTGGCATGCGTCTTCAATTCGATGAAGCCGTAGACCACCTGCACGCCGGCGCGTTCGAGGTCTCGGGCCCAGCGGATATTGGCTTCCTCGTCGAAGCGCGCCTTCAACTCGATCAGCGCGGTCACCGATTTGCCGGCTTCGGCGGCTTCCGCCAGCGCCCGCACGATCGGCGAGTTGTTCGAGGTGCGATAGAGCGTCTGCTTGATCGCGACCACGTCGGGATCGCGTGCTGCCTGCTGTAGAAACTGCACCACGACGTCGAAGGATTCGTAGGGGTGATGGACCACGAGGTCCTTCTGGCGAATGGCGGCGAAGATATCGCCGCCATGATCGCGCACCCGCTCGGGGTGGCGCGGCACATAGGGCGGGAATTCGAGGTCGGGGCGATTGAGGCGGGTGAGCTGCGACAGCTCGTTCATCGCCAGCACGCCGTCGACCAGGATCACTTCGTCGTCTGCTGCCGACAAGGCGTGCTGCACGAAGATGCGCAGCTCCTCTGGCATCGTGGCCTCGATCTCGAGCCGGATCACCGACCCGCGGCGGCGCCGCTTGAGCGCGGTCTCGAACAGGCGAACGAGGTCTTCGGCCTCTTCCTCGATTTCGAGTTCGGAGTCCCTGATGATGCGGAATGCGCCTTGGCCCTTGACAGTGTAGCCGGGGAACAGGCGGCCGATGAAGAGACCGGTGGCCTGCTCCAGCGTGATCAGCCGCGCCGGCGCGCCTTCCTTGGTGGAGGGGATGCGGATGAAGCGGTCGATCTTGCCGGGCATGCGGATCAGCGCGTTCATCGCCTTGCCGTCGGAGATCCGCGACAATTGCAGCGCCACCGTGAAGCCGAGATTCGGGATGAACGGGAAGGGATGCGCCGGGTCGATCGCCAGCGGCGTCAGCAGCGGGAAGATGCTGTGGAGGAAGTGATCCTCGATCCAGCTGCGCTCGGACTTGGTGACGTCGCGGCCGTCGACCAGCTGGATGCCGACCTTGGCCAGGATATCCCGCAGGTCGCTCCAGATCGCCTGCTGGTCGGAGGCGAGCTGCGAGACTGTCTTGTTGATCATCACGAGCTGATCGGCCGGCAGTAGGCCGTCCGGGCTGCGCTCGGTAATGCCCTCGCGGACCTGCGCCTTGATGCCGGCGACACGGACCATAAAGAACTCGTCGAGGTTATTCGCCGAAATCGACAGGAAGCGGACCCGCTCCAGCACGGGATGGCCGAGATTGACCGATTCCTCGAGCACCCGCCGGTTGAAGTGCAGCCAGGAGAGCTCCCGGTTAATGAAGCGCTCGGGGCTGGTCGCGATTGCGGGAATGGCGGGAAATTCCGCCTCTTTTTCTTTGATTTCAGTGGCTTGTACCGAGTCCATCAAGTGCTGGTCCAATTCAGGGCAGGGGCCAGGGCGGTCTAGCCGAGAGCCGCAGAGACCATGTGATATTGCGATGACGTTTCGATGACATTGATGTTCCGCTCGCCTGCGCCGTCAAGCCGCGGGGATGGATCAGGCATCGCGCAACAGCTCCGCCGCCAGCGCCCGCGTGACCGGACGGCCGAGCCGGAGTGCCTCGGTATCCAGGAGCTCGACCGCCTGCCGGACGGCAACGTAGGAACGCTCGATCCGGCTGCTCAGATAGCTGACCAGCGGCTCGTCCACGCTCATCTGGCGGTCGGCGCAGAACTTGACGATCAGGCCGCGGAACAGCTGGTCGTCCGGCGGCAGCAGCGTCACGGTCGGCACCGCGCGGAGCCGCGACCGCAGGTCGCGCAATTCGATCTCGAACGCCGAGGGCGGAATGCGCGCCGTGATCAGCACGTAGGCATCGTCCTGGCGCGCCAGATTCATCAGATGAAACATCGCGCGCTCGTCGAAATCCGACGGCCTCAGATCCTCGACCACCAGCGCACCGGTCGCAAGCGCGGTCGGCACCGTGTCGGCGGTCAGCGCATGCGCCGCGGTCGAGCGCGCACCGGCGGTCTCGGCCCAGATCGCGGCGAGGTGGCTTTTGCCGGAGCCGTCAGGCCCGACCAGCAGCATGATTCGGTTCGGCCAGTCCGGCCAGCCGTCGATCAGCGCCAGCGCCGCCTCATTGGCAGGGCCCTCGAGGAAATCGTCGCGGGTCAGCTTCTCCTCGTGCGGCAGGGCCAAGGCCAATTGACGAGGTTGAACGCTACTGGCCACGCAAGTCTCCGAACCACTTCATTTTAGCCATGCGCAAACGCGTCGCGTTTGTCGCGGGAAAACCGGCTTCTACTTTTCCGGATCCCGCCTACCGAGCTTCGATCGTGCTCATGTGCCGCACCCACTCCACGAGATAGAGGGACACCGAACCCAAAGTAAAGATCGTGACCAGGCCCATCAGGATCAGGTCGTAAGGGTGCGGCTGAAAGCCGAAGCCGAGCGAGGCCAGCACCAGCGCTGCGAACGCGACCTGCGCCACCGTGTTCAGCTTCGACACCATCAGCGGCTTCATCTCGACCGGCTTGTCGAACAACCATGACACAATCACGGCGGAGACGATCATGATGTCGCGCGACACCACGAGAATCACGATCCAGCGCGGCACCGCGCCCCAGATTCCGAGCGCGACATAGATCGACACCAGGAGCGCCTTGTCGGCGAGCGGATCGAGCAGGGCGCCGAGCTCGCTCGTCATGTTGAAGCGCTTGGCGAGGAAACCGTCGACCGCGTCCGAGACGCCGGCGATCACGAAGATCGCGAACGCAATCTCCATCTGGCTGGACACGATGGCCCAGACGATCACCGGCACCAGGATGATGCGGCCGAGGGTGATGATGTTCGGAATGCTCAACTTGGATCGCTTCCCGGCTAGAAGCCTGATTTTACTCGATATCCGGCTCTTTTGCGCAGCCGCCTTGTGTTATCTACATAGTATCGCGGCAGCAGCGCCGCGAGCCATTGCGCGGGGGCGGAATTCCTCGTAACCAGCCCCTGATCATCTGGAATTGGGCATGACCGAGCGCAAAAACGGGCTCACTTACGCGGATTCGGGTGTCGATATCGACGCCGGCAATCGACTGGTCGATCTGATCAAGCCGATGGTGCGGGCCACCGCGCGGCCTGGCGCGGACGCCGAGATCGGCGGTTTCGGCGGGCTGTTCGACCTCAAGGCCGCCGGCTTCAAGGATCCGGTCCTGGTGGCCGCGACCGATGGCGTCGGCACCAAGCTGAAGATCGCGATCGAGACCGGCATTCATGGCGGCATCGGCATCGATCTGGTCGCGATGTCGGTCAACGACCTCGTCGTGCAGGGCGCGGAACCGCTGTTCTTCCTCGACTATTTCGCCTGCGGCAAGCTGCATCCGGAGGCCACCGCGCAGATCGTCGCCGGCATCGCCGAGGGCTGCCGGGAATCCGGCTGCGCGCTGATCGGCGGCGAAACCGCCGAGATGCCCGGCCTCTACAAGGACGGCGATTACGACCTCGGCGGCTTTGCGGTCGGCGCGGCCGAGCGCGGCACCTTGCTGCCGACCGCGAATATCGCGGCGGGCGATGCCGTGATCGGGCTGGCTTCCTCCGGCGTGCACTCCAACGGCTATTCGCTGGTGCGCAAGATCGTCGAGCAGTCCGGCGTTGCCTATGACGCGCCGGCGCCGTTCGCGCCGGTCATGACGCTCGGCGCCGCGCTGCTGACGCCGACCAGGCTCTATGTGAAATCCTGCCTGAGCGCGATCCGCGACACCGGCGCCGTGAAGGGCCTCGCCCACATCACCGGCGGCGGCTTCACCGACAACATTCCGCGCGTGCTGCCGAAGCATCTCGGCGTCGGCATCGATCTGGCGCGGCTGCCGGTGCTCCCGGTGTTCAAATGGCTGGCCGAGCAGGGCGGCATCGCCGAGCTCGAGCTGCTGCGCACCTTCAACTGCGGCATCGGCATGATCGCGATCGTCAAGGCTGATGCGGTCGACGCCGTGACCGAGGCGTTCACCGCCGGCGGCGAGACCGTGACGTTGCTCGGCGAGGTGATCGAGGCCAAAGGCGAGCATCGCGTGATCTATAACGGTCATCTCGATCTCTCGCGATGAAGCGCCGCGTCGCCATCCTGATCTCCGGCCGCGGCTCCAACATGGCCGCGCTGATCGAGGCTGCGAAGGCTGCGGATTTCCCGGCCGAGATCGTGGCCGTGATCTCGAACCGCGCCGATGCCGCCGGGCTCGAGAAGGCGGCCGCCAGCGGCATTGCGACCATCGTCATCGAGAGCAAGCCGTTCGGCAAGGACCGCGCCGGCTTCGAGGCCGTGCTGCAGCGCGCGCTCGATGACAGGCAGGTCGAGTTGATCTGCCTCGGCGGCTTCATGCGGCTGTTCACCGCCGAGTTCGCGCGGCACTGGTACGGGCGGATGCTCAACATCCATCCCTCGCTGCTGCCTTGCTTTCCCGGTCTCGATCCGCACGGCCAGGCGTTGCGCGCAGGGGTCAAGCTGTCCGGAGCGACGGTGCATTTCGTGATCCCGGAGACCGACGCCGGACCGATCGTGATGCAGGGCGCGGTCACGGTCGCTGACGACGACACGGCCGAGACGCTCGCCGCGCGCGTGATCACCATCGAGCATCGCATCTATCCGGAGGCGCTGCGGCTTCTGGCAAGCGGCCGGCTCAAGCTCGAAGGCGATCTCTGCAGGACCCTGGGCAGCGGCGCAACCGACGATACGCTGATCGCGCCGGCGCCTTAGCACGCGGTTGCAGGAGACATCCCCCGGGGTGATGCGGCCGGGGGAGGCATCAGGATGAATTCCGCCGGCAGCGGCGTTCAGTGAACCTTGAGGTTCTCTGCCGACGCCTTGCCGCGGTTCTCCACCAGCTCGTACTCGACGGACTGGTTCTCGTTCAATGTGCTGAGGCCCGCGCGCTCGACCGCCGAGATGTGGACGAACACGTCCTTGTCGCCGACGGCTGGCTTGATGAACCCGTAACCTTTGGTCGGGTTGAACCATTTGACGGTACCCTTCGGCATCGTCTCTCTCCCAGTTTAGACATAAAAAAGACGCGGCCACGTTTTCCACGTGCCACGCCACAAGCGGACTTTGCGCTGTCTGTTCACTTCCCGGGTCGTCAGATCCAAAGTCTTCAAGTCCGAAGTTTCGCCTCTCGAGGCCCTGTACATCGAAGCCTTGGATATCAACGTCGCGAAACGCACAGTCGAACGGCCGCAAATCCGATTGTGAACGGATTGCAACACGAAAATTGCGCCTTAGCAAGCGCGGTGGTTTTGCGTGACGCAACCTCAGCCTGTGCCGGTCGAACTCCGGGGCAACGCGTTCGGCCACTGGCCGACTGCCGGTGGAACCCGTCGCGCACCAGGCGGACGCGCTAACCCCGGTCCACCCGCACCACGCGGCCCTTGTCGATCGCCAGCGCGAGCTGGCCGTGCTTGAGCTTGAGCGCGGCCTCGCCGAACAGTTCGCGGCGCCAGCCGTGCAGGGCGCCGACCTCGGCCTGATCGCTGGCCGCGATCTGCTCGAGGTCGTCGACGGTGGCGATCACCTTGCTGGCGACGCCGTGGCGCTCCGAGGTCATGCGCAGCAGCACCTTCAACAGCTCGACGGTCGCCGCGCCGTTGGAATTGTTTCTCGGCTTTTCCAGCTTGGGCAGCATGGCCTGGTCGCGGGCGAGCCCGCGCTGCACGGCAGCAATGATGTCAGCGCCCCATTTCGAGCGCTCAAAGCCCTTCGGCAGCGAGCGCAGATTGCCGAGCTTCTCCAGCGAGGTCGGCGCATGGGTGGCGATATCGCCGACCGCATCGTCCTTGAGCACGCGCGAGCGCGGCACGTCGCGGCTCTGCGCCTCCTGCTCGCGCCAGGCCGCGACCTCGATCAGCACCGCGAGCTCGCGCGGCTTACGCACGCGGGTCTTGAGCCGCTCCCAGGCGCGCTCCGGATGGAAGTCGTAGGTCTTCGGCGACGTCAGAACCTCCATCTCCTCGCTGACCCAGTCGCTGCGGTCGCGCTTCTTCAGATCGGCATCGAGGGCTGCGAACACTTCGCGCAGATGGGTCACGTCGGAGACGGCGTAGTGGAGCTGCTCGTCGGTCAGCGGGCGGCGCGACCAGTCGGTGAAGCGATGGGTCTTGTCGGGGCGGTGGCCGGTCACGCGGTCGACGAGCTGGTCATAGGCGATGCTGTCGCCATAGCCGAGCACCATGGCGGCGACCTGGGTGTCGAAGATCGGATGCGGGATCGTGCCGGAGAGGTGCCAGACGATTTCGATATCCTGCCGCGCGGCGTGGAATACCTTGAGCACGGCCTCGTTCGACATCAGGTCGAAGAACGGCTTGAGGTCGATGCCGGGTGCCAGCGCGTCGACCACGACGGCTTCGTCCGCGCTCGCCATCTGCACGACGCAGAGCAGCGGATAGTAGGTCGTCTCCCGCAGGAACTCGGTGTCGACAGTGATGACCTTGTGTTTGGCGAGCCGGTCGCAGGCGGCGGCGAGGTCGGAGGTCGTGCTAATCAAATCCATGAAGTGTCCATAACGGCTTGACCACACGCGTTCTGCCGAAAGGGCAGCTATGTCAAGGGTCTTGCAGGGATTTTGGCCCTGCGCGGGGTGAGGGACGGGCCATTTTTGAATTGATTGGGCATGATTCGAGGGTGTTTTCGGCCCGGTCGTGCCGGGAATTCGGCCGTGGTGCGGGCGAAAGGCGGGGGCCCGTAGCCATTGAATTTGATACTGAATGGGATCGCTGCCCCGGCACCGCGCAACAATTCTCACATAGAGTAACGGGTTCTGGCCTTCGCTAGGACGGCACCGAACGTATGGTACCGCCGACGTCCACAATCGTCGTCCCTGCGAAAGTGTTCGGTCCCGTGTGATTGGCGAGGGCCTGGATTGGCGCCAGGTAGCCGAGGCATTTGAGGCGGGTCCGATTGTAGTCGTGGACGAACTTGGCGATGAAGGCGTCGCGGTCGGCGTGGTTGACAAAGGTACGGCACGCGCTGCCCCGTTTGTGTTCGCGGCCGATGGCTTCAGCGATGCGCCGGTTGAAGCGTTCGACGAGGCCGTTGGTTTGCGGGTGGTAGGGCTTGGTCAGGCGATGCTCGATTGCGCGCTGCTTGCAGAGCCGATCAAAGGGGTGGTCGCCGGAAGGCTTCCCGACCGGTTTGTTCTTCTTGTCGACGGCGAAGCGGTCGGTGAACTCGGCTCCGTTGTCGGTCAGGATGGTGTGAACACCGTGCGGAAAGTCGGCCAGGAAGCGTTCGAGGAAGCCGGTCGCGGTCGTTCCGTCTCGCCTGGAATGGATCTCGACGAAGACGTATCGGGTGGCGCGATCGATCGCGACAAAGGCATAACTGGTGCGGCGTTGCAGCGCGGGCAGATACTTCACGTCGATATGAATGAAGCCGATGCTGGCGCTTTCGAAGACGCCGGCCCTGGGCTTGTCAGGCTTGGCAAGCCGGCTGATGCCGTTGCGCTGCAGGCAGCGGTGGATCGCGCTGCGGGACAGCTTGGCATTGATGCACCGCTGCATCACCTCGACGATATCGTCCAGCGGCAGCTGCAGCGATGTCCGCAGCTCACACACCGCCCGTTCCTCAAGGGCGGACAGGCCGGTCGTGAGGTGCTTCGGCCGATGCGAGCGATCCTCGACCGTGCTGCGACCGCGCCAGCGATAGATTGTGGTCTCGCTGACCCCCAACTCGGCCGCCAATTGGGCGACCGACTTCCTGCTGCGCTGGATGTAGGCGCGCGTCTTCGGTGTCGTCGTGGCGTTCGCATGCAGGCTCAGTTCCATGACGCGAAGCGCTCCATGATAAAAGCCACGCCTCGTTCTACACCGATTCCATCCAACCAATCAGCAGGGACCAAACACGAAAGCAGGGACCCATAACCACAGGGCTGTGTTGTTGAAACGAGCTGTGGCCACAGCTCTGCAAGCCAATTCGCATTCGTGGTTATGGGTCCCGGCCTTCGCCGGGACGACACCGAATGTATTGCGCTGCCGGTGGGTCACACCTTCGCATCCTCAGGACATGAGTTGCCCGGCGCATCTCGACCCGCGTTCGTGACGATCGCGAAGCGCCCCTCGATCAGGTGAGACGGGCGAACCATACGCTGAGTTTTCCTTTCGGATAAAGCGAAATATTTTCGCGTTGGGCTTGCGCCGACGGGCAACTCAGTGGCAGGGGGGGGCCTGTCATGGCGCGCAAAATCGAATGGCTCCGCGCGCAAATTCGTACGTCACGCCATCGTTCGCCGGGCGCCTTTGTCGCGCCGAGTGCCGAGCATGCCGGAGGTCAGATGGTGGCGCCCGAGGGGCGACTCTGGTTTCGCCTACAGACTTGGCGAACGTCATCGCAGTCGGCGAAGGGCCAAAATACCAGCGCGTGCGCTATCTCGAATATCCGAGTGACCGAGGGCAGAGTGCGTCTTCGATCGGTCTGCTCCTTGTTTTCGCACTTTGTGAACGCGTCCAGTCTGGGGTAAACAGGTCCCTTGGCATCGTCGAACGAGGCCCATTGCCGCCAATGGCCCGCAGTCGGACGGATCACAATGCCGGAGAAACAGCCAAGCGCCGATATGGAGGCTGCTCTCAAGCACTGGCTCGAAACTGTTGATCTCGGCCAGTATAGCGACCTCTTTGTCCTGCATCGCATCGGTTTGGACATCCTGCCCGATTTGACCGAGCAGGATCTGGTCGAACTTGGACTTCCGCTGGGAGACCGCAAGCGCTTGCAGCGCGCGGTTGCTTCCCTGACCCGTTCGGCAAAAGGTCCCGCCGGCGGTAGGAGCGTCGCGGAAAGCGCGGCGGTGAGCGCCGAGCGGCGCCAGCTGACCGTGATGTTCTGCGACATGGTCGGTTCGACCTCGCTGTCCGAGCAGTTCGATCCCGAAGACGTCCGCGACGTGATCGCGAGCTTCAGGGAAAAGTGCGTCAGCGTGGTCAAGCGGTACGAAGGCTTCGCGGCCCGCTACCTCGGGGACGGCATTCTGGTCTATTTTGGCTATCCGAATGCGCATGAGGATGACGCCGAGCGGTCGGTGCGTGCGGCGCTCGAAATTGTACGGAGCCTGTCGTCGGTGAGAGCGAGCGACGCCCGCGACGTTACAAGTCATGAGCCCAGTGTGCGCATCGGGATTGCGACCGGCCTTGTTGTCGTCGGAGACCTGGTTGGACAGGACACCGAGGAGCACGATTCCGCAGTCGGCGAGACGCCAAATCTGGCTGCCCGTCTGCAGGCCTTGGCGCCTCCGGACGGCGTCGTCATTGCGTCTTCGACGCAATCCCTGCTGAGAGGAAAGTTCGACTACCAGGACTTCGGATTTCACGCGCTGAAGGGGATATCCGCGAAGGCCCAGGCCTGGCTCGTGGTTCGGCCCTGCCGCGCCGAGACGCGATTTGCCGCAGCCATGGGCTCCCGATTGACGCCGCTGGTCAACCGCACCGAAGAGGTGGCGTTGCTGCTCACGCGTTGGCAGCAAGCGAAAGCCCATGAGGGGCAGGTCGTGCTGCTGACGGGTGAGCCGGGAATTGGAAAGTCCAGGATCGTTCAGGAATTGCGAGAGCGGATCGCTGGTGATCAGCACGGACAAGTTTCGTTCCAGTGCTCTCCCTATTACAGCAGCACCGCTTTTCATCCCTTCATCGAGCATCTCAAATTCGCGCTCGGACTTGACGGCGAGAACGCGTCTGCGCTTTGGCTGACAAAGCTTGAAGCCGGTGTCGCCGCCTCGAACGGCGAGGCGGCGACAGTGGTGCCGATCCTTGCGGCGTTGCTTTCAATTCCCACCGGGGACCGCTACGCGGCCCTGGATCTTTCGCCGCAGCAGCTGAAGGATGCGACGATCGCCACGCTCGTCAACCATCTGCTCGCGCAAGCACGCGGGCAGACGCTCCTGGTCGATTTTGAGGACGTACATTGGATCGATCCCACCTCGCGGGCCGTGCTCGATCTGCTGGTGGAGAACGTTCGCAACACGTCGATCCTTGTCGTGATCACCGGTCGTCCGGAGTTTCAGCCGGGCTGGAAGGATCACGCGCACACCATCAGCGCGAACCTCAAGCGTCTCGGCCGACAGGTCCGCACGATATTGGTCGAACGTGTGGCTGGAGAAAAGGTGCTTCCCAGAGAGGTGATTGAGGACATCATTGTCAAAACCGATGGCGTGCCGCTCTTCCTTGAAGAGCTGACCAAGGCCGTTCTCGAATCCGACGTCTTGACTGAACAACATGGACGTTACGTCTTGTCCGGTCCGTGGCATCAGCTCGCTATTCCCGCGACATTGAACGATTCCCTGATGGCCCGCCTCGACCGGATGGGATCGTTCAAGAAAATCGCGCAGATCGGCGCCACCATCGGCCGCGAGTTCTCTTATGAGATTCTTCGCGAGGTTGCCGAGGCGCCGGCGGACCAGATCGAAGCCGCCCTGAACCATCTGGAGGCAGCCGGATTGATCGTCCGCTTCGGCTTTCTGCCGGAGGCGCTGTACTCGTTCAAGCATGTGATGATCCAGAATGCGGCGCATGAAAGCTTGTTGCACAGGGAAAGACGGACGCTGCACGCCAAGATCGCACGCGTGCTGGCCGAAAAATATCCGGAAAAGATCGAGCGCGAACCGGAGCTTCTTGCCTACCATCTGACCGAGTCTGGCCAAAGCGAGCCGGCTGCTGGCTTCTGGCTCAAGGCCGGAAAGCAGGCCGCAATGAAGGGTGCGACTCTGGAGGCGATCGGTCATTTGCGTCGTGGGCTCGGGGTTCTGCAAGCCTCACCCGGCATGCAGGGCCGAAACGAGTCCGAGCTTGAGCTTCGCATCGCCCTGGGCACCGCCCTGATCGCGGCAAAGGGATACGCGGTCCAGGAAGTCGAGGAGAACTATGTTCGCGCGCTCGAACTCGGCCGGAATCTTGGCAACATGGCGAAGGTCTTTGCGGCGACGCGCGGACTTTGGGTGTGCCACTTCATCCGCGGCGATCTCGCACGGGCGCATGAGCTGAGCGCGGAGCTCCTGCAGTTCGCAAGGCGCGAGGCATCGAACCAAAGTTCGTCCGCGACGCAACAGACGGGATATCTGATCGAGGCGCATCGGGCGATCGCGATGACCATGCTGTACCGCGGGCGGTTTGTCGCCGCCGAACATCACCTTCATCGCTTCAGGAATCTGTACAGTCCTGATCTACACGGCGCCCTGACGGCAACGCATGGCATCCATCCTGGCATCGTCTCGCTCTCGTATCTCGGGTACGTGTCGTGGTTTCTGGGCCGTCCTGACGCGGCGCGCCGATATAGCCAGCAGGCTATTTCGGAAGCGGAAGACCTTCGCCACCCCTTCACGCTGTCGTTTGCGCTGACATTCGGCGCTTACGTTTGCCAGCATCTCCGCGATGTCGAAGGGACCCACGACTACACCAACAGGGCACTGGCTCTCTCATCGGAACACGGCTTCCTGCATTGGAAGCATCAGACGACCATCCTGCGAGGATGGGCGATGACCGAGCTCGGGAATGTCGATGAGGGATTGAACCAGATGCGAATGGCTATCGACGGTTACGAGGGCATGAGCGCCCGGCTAGCCAGTTGCTGGTTCAGGAGCCTGCTCGCGAAGGCTTATGCAAGTGCCGGCTTGCCGGATGCTGCCTTGCACGAACTCGACAGCGCATTGGCGATCGGGAGAAGAACGGGAGAGCATTTTTACGAAGCCGAGATCTATCGTCTGCAAGGTGAGATGACACTCAATCACGCGAAATCATCGTCCGTCGAATCCGCCGAGCGAATGTTCCTCGCCTCGATCGAGCTGGCGCGCAGGCAAAGCGCGCGGTCCTTAGAATTGCGGTCAGCTGTCAGCCTGGCGCGTCTATGGCGACATTCCGGCAAACAGGCACGAGCGGCCGAGCTGTTGCTACCCGTCGTCCGAACGTTCACGGAAGGTCTGTCTACGCCTGACGTCAAGGAAGCGCTCGAGCTGGCGAATGAACTGGCAATGGAAATCCCCGGAGATCATGAATGGAGCGGGCGGGTCTGAGGATACCGAGGCGCCCCGGGCGCCATCCGCCCGCTTACGCCTGAGCGTCGTCACCACACATCGCAGATGAATGACGGTGTTCGCTTCCGCCCAAGGTTCGCGGCGGCGACAACGTTGGGTGGATGCTGTTCCGGCGATGTGCGCCGGACTGATCAGCGGTTGGCGATGCTGCTGGCCTCGATTGGCGGGGCAACGTCGTCCCGATCGATCCGCGCTTCGTTCGCGCGAATGCGTGACGGCCATCCGTGCCGCGAGGCCAGCGTCGTCAGCCTGTCCCTGACGAGATAATGCGCGGGGCCTTCGAGGAAGCGCCAGACGAGCCATGCCAGCAGCACCATGCCCGTCACGACCAGCGCGGTCGACAGCGCGTCCGGCGTTGGTGTGATCAGGAGGAGGATGACGTAGCCGAGCTGCAGATGCAGCAGATAGAGCGGATAGGTGATGCCGCCGACGGCCCTGACGAGGCCGGCCGGCAGCGGCACCGACTTGATGCGGGTGGCGGCGAACACGATGCCGAGCGAGACGATGCTGATCAGCGTCACGACGCGGGGATCGAAGCTGCCATGGGTGTGGACGCCGAGCCGCTCCAGCTTGTGCACGGCCTGGAACGTCGCCGTGCCTATCGCCAGCGTCAGCAGGCTGTACAGCCTGGTGTCGCGCCGTCCCCGGTAATGCTCATAGATCAGGAGCCCGACGGCGAAGAAGCCGCTGTCGTCGGCCATGAACAGCTTTTCGAACAGGGGAACGTCGAGGGTCAGCTCGTTGGCGAAGGTGATTGCGATCCACGCCACGATGATCGTGTCGATGCGCCGCGGAAAGATGCCCCAGGCCAGGAACAGCGCGATCCAGACGTAGAACACGACCTCGATCACCAGCGACCAGTAGGCGTCGTCCATGTAGGGCTGACCGAGCATCGGGGCCGCGATAAAGAGGTTCGCCAGCCATTGCCCCCACGTCACGTGGAAGTACGCGTGGCCCAACAGCAGCGTCGCGAGGAAGGTCAGCGTCATGCAGATGACGAAGGTCGGATAGATGCGGCTGAAGCGGGCGATTGCGAAACCGACCGGCGTGCGGCTTTCGGCCGAATAGGCAATGACGAAGCCAGAGATCGCGAAGAACACCGGGACGCCGAGGAAGCCGTATTGCGCGACCGGGGCGAGGTACGGCATTGCCACCTTTTGCACGCCGTTCGATGCCACGCCCCAGAAGCCGTAGTGATACAGGATCACGGCCCCGACCGCGGCAAGCCGCAGCAGGTCCAGCACGGGAACCCGGGTCGGATCCGGTTGTTTAGAAGCGCTCGGCATATATCCGCTATCGTGGCGGCGAGGCATGAAGGCGTTCTTAATCCACCCGGCGAAACGACCGCGCGGTCGTTCACGATTGCAGGAGCCCCGTGGCGATGCCGCCGGCCGCGCTGAGCACGACCACCACGAGCGGCGGCGCGCGCCATGCCGTGAGCAGGACGAAGCCGGCCAGCGCGATGCCGAAATCGAGCGGACGGTGGACGCTGCTGGTCCACACCGGATTGTAGAGCGCGGCCCCCAGAAGGCCGACGACGGCGGCGTTGACGCCGCGCATCATGGCCTGCGCCGCCGGCCGTTTGCGAAAGCTATCCCAGAACGGCAGCGCCGCGAGCAGCACGAGAAGTCCCGGCAGGAAGACGCCGACGAGGCCGACGATCGCGCCCGGCAGGCCGCCGATCACGGCGCCGAGATAGGCGGCAAAGGTGAATAGCGGGCCCGGCACGGCCTGCGCGGCGCCGTAGCCGGTCAGGAACGCGTCGTCGCCGATCCAGCCCGGCGTCACCACGGCTTCGCGCAGCAGCGGCAGCACGACGTGGCCGCCGCCGAACACCAGCGCGCCCGAGCGGTAGAAGGCCTCGAACAGGCCGAGGCCGGGCCATGTCCGCGACAGCAGCGGCAGTCCGACCAATAGCGCGACGAACAGGATCAGCGCTGCGACGCCAACGCGGCGCGATACCGGCATCGCGATATGGGTGACTCCGTTGGCCGGTTGCGCCCGGCAGAACCAAAGCCCGGCGATGGCGCCGAGCACGATAGCGCCGATCTGCGCGATCGACGACGAACTGGCGAGGATGACGAGTGCTGCGACCGTCGCGATCGAGGCGCGTTCGCGATCGGGGCAGAGCGAGCGCGCCATGCCCCAGACGGCCTGGGCGACGATCGCCACCGCAACCAGCTTGAGGCCATGCACCAGGCCACTACCCGCAGGGCCGCTCAATCCGCTGGCGCCGAAGGCAAACAGCACGAGCGCGATCGCCGAGGGCAGCGTGAATCCGGTCCAGGCGGCCAGCGCCCCCAGGTACCCGGCGCGCATCAGGCCGAGCGAAAAGCCGACCTGGCTGCTCGCAGGGCCCGGCAGGAATTGGCAGAGCGCGACCAGATCCGCATAGGCCTGTTCGTCAAGCCAGCGCCTGCGGGTGACGAACTCGTCGCGGAAATAGCCGATATGGGCGATCGGGCCGCCGAAGCAGCTGACGCCGAGCTTGAAGAAGATGAGCAGCACCTCCAGCGGCGAATGCGTCGAGCTCGCGGTGGCGGGCGGTGTGCCGGGCTGCGGGACGTCGGTGTTGTTCAAGCGTCGTCAATTCCCGCAACTTGTGTCCAGGTCAGGACTTGTCAGCGCGAGTATATCGCCATTCGATGACGTTTGAGCGCCTTATTTCTCGCGGCTCTCACTCGTAGCGGATGTTCTTCGACGGCCGGCGCGCGGCGGGCATCGCCAGCACGACGAGACAGAGCGCGATCATCGCCAATCCCATAAATTCGAATGCAAATGCGTCCACGGGCCATTCTCCCCCATCAGAAACAGTTAGACTTGTTGGGGGAGCGTTGACGCGCTGTTAAGCCTTATGGTTACCGCTGCCGGCCTCGGCGCATGGTGGAGAGTGAGTTAACGCTCACATGGCGCGTTAGGCGGCCACGCTAAGCGGTCCGGTGCGCAGCTTCAGATCCACCGGGGTCGGGTTGCGCAGGATGTCCAGCACGGGGCAATGACGGTCGACGGTTTCCTTCAGCCGAGTGATGTCTGCCGCGGAGGCCGGACTGTCGATGGCGACCTCGGCCTCGATCTGCTGGAAACCAGCTCGCACGTCTGGATCGACGCTGAAGAAGCCGCGCAGATCGATGGCGCCCGACAGCTTGACGGACACGCCGTTGAGAGGAATGCCGAGCGCGTCGGCATAGAGCCGATAGGTGATCTCCTGGCATGAGCCGAGCGCGGCGAGGATGTACTCGACCGGGTTCGGTGCGGTGTCCAAGCCGCCCAGCGCCGGCGGCTCGTCGACGCTGACATTGAATTGCCGCACGGCAACGCGGCTGTTGACGCCGTCGCCGAGTTGCGAAGTCGCCTGGAACACGGCCTGCGCCTGCGCCGGATCGGCGCCGAGCTCCTGCTGGGTGTCTGCGAAAACCTGCTTGAACCTGAAGCTCATCGTTCGTCTTCCCCATGGCATCGATCATGCGAGGCTGATCGAATGGCTCATGCAGGGCAATAGTCGCGGGATAAAAACGACAGCAGCTCCGCGAAGCGCGAAATTTTCAGCAGCATTTTTCCCGCGCGCGTCGATGCGTAGGATGAGTAGAGCCAACGGGGCCGCGCAAGGCGCGGCCCGATGATAGAACTCCGCGAAACCCATAGTGGTGCCGCTCGCGAGATGAGCTGATGGGTTTCGCTGCGCTCTACCCATCCTACGGGCTACCCATCCTGCCGTGTCACGCGGCGAGGGCGTCCTGGTTGATCTCACCCTTGGCGAGCGCCGTCAGCAGCGTGTCGACGTGCCGCTCTTCGTCGAGACTGTCGTGCAGCAGCCGCTGGTCGTCGCGCAGATTGAGCTGACCGGCGAGGGCGGCTGCGCTGCCATAGGCGGCGATCTCGTAATGCGCGAGCTTCTGCGCCGACGCGACGAGGCCGGCATCGCGCAGATTGTCGTCGGGCAGCAGCGAGACCATCTTGGCGGTCTCGTGGATCAGCGCCTGCATGGCCTGGTCGGTGTGCTCCAGCGGATCGGCGCCATGCATCCGCAGCAGCGATTTCAACCGCTCGCCCTGCACGATGGTCTCGCGGTGATGACGGCTGAATGCATCCTTGAGCGACGGATGCGAGGCGATCTCCGCCATCCGCGCCAGCGCCACGGCGAGCTGCTCCTCGACGCTTGCGAGTTCCTGAAGCTCGGCGACATACATGTCCTTGAAGCTGGTGATCCTCATCGTGAAACCCTTCTTGTTTCTTCGCTGTTTCGGCGTTCAGGCGGTGTGGCCGCCGGAACCGGAATCGATCGGCGTCTTCTTGGCGCGTTGTGGCGTCATCTTCGCCGGGTCCGGTTGCCCGGGCACGCCGCGCGGCCCGAGTTGCCGGCGCTGCAGATCGTCCTCGGAGAAGGGCGGCTCGACGCCGTTCGGGTTGCTGCGCTCGATCGCGGTTTTCAGGTCGTCATCGCGCTGGTTCATGCTGGCGCTCCATCATCACGGCGGCACGGAACCTGGATCGGACGAGGCCGCACGTTCCGCGCTGCCCGGCCAACGATGCGCGCGCGAAATCGTTGCAAACAAATCAGGGGCGCGGCGCTACGCCACGAGCTTCGGCAGCGCGGCCGCGAGCGCATCCACCGCAAGCCGGACCTTGAGTGGCAATCGCGGCGTCGGCAGCCACAGCGCGTGGCAATCGTAGGGAAATTCGCCGTTATCGCCGAGAACGCGGACCAGCGCGCCGGTGTCGAGGCGTTCGCGCACCAGCCAGGAGGGCAGCCACGCCAGCCCCATGCCGCGCGCTGCGGCATCCGCGATGGCTTCGAGGTCGTCGAGCCTGAGCCGCCCGGCCGGCCAGACCTCGTGCGGCGCAAGACCGTCGCGCGGGAACAGCCAGGGGCGAACGCGGCCCGAGCGGCGGTAGACGATCGCCTGGTGCCGGCCGAGCTCGTCGAGCGTGCGCGGCCTGCCATGGGCTTTCAGATAGGCGCGCGAGCCGCACACCACCATGCGCTGGCGCGCGATGCGCCGCGCGATCACGCCGGATTGCTCGTTAAGCTCGCCGGTCCTGATCGCAAGGTCGTAACCGCCCTCCATCAGATCGGCGATCGGATCGCCGAACGAAAGATCGAGCTCGAGCGCCGGATATTTCTGCGCGAGCTTCAGCAGCGTAGGGACGATGCAGTAGCGGCCGAGCAGCGCCGGCATCGTCACCCGCAGCCGCCCGTGCGGCTGCGACGATTGATCGGAGGCGAGCGCGTCGGCCGCCTCGGCCTCGCCGAGCACGATGCGGCAGCGCTCGTAATAGGCTTGCCCTGAATCGGTCAGGCTCTGCCGCCGCGTGGTGCGATGGAGCAGGCGGACGCCGAGCCGTTGTTCGAGGAAGCGCACATGCTTGCCGACCATCGGGGCCGACATCTCGAGGGCATCGGCGGCGGCCGCGAACGAGCCGAGATCGACCGCCCTGACGAAGACGGCCATGCTGCTGAGGCGATCCAATTCAAAACTCCTGGTTTCGATTGTCGGAGCTACCGGGTGATTTATCCCGCGATCGCCGCCGGGCATAGCGGCATTCCATTCAATTGTTTTGGAGTTCGCCCATGGCCCGCGTCGTCCGCTTTCACCAGCATGGTGGTCCCGAGGTGCTGCGTATCGAGGAGATCGCGATTGCGCCGCCAGTGCGCGGCGAGGTTCAGATCCGCGTCAAGGCGCTCGGGCTCAACCGCGCCGAAGCCTCGCTGCGCCGGGGCAGCTATATCGAGACCGCGACGCTGCCGTCCGGCCTCGGGCTGGAAGCCGCCGGGATTGTTGCGGCGATCGGTGAAGGCGTCGAAGGATTTGCGCCGGGCGATGCCGTGAGCATTGTGCCGCCGGTCTCGATGGTGCGCTGGCCGGCCCATGCCGAGCTGGCGACCTTTCCGGCGGAGCTTGTCGTCAAGCATCCGCCCGCGCTCGGTTTTGAAACGGCCGCTGCGGTGTGGATGCAGTATCTCACCGCGTTCGGTGCGCTGGTCGATCTTGCAAGGCTCGGGCGAGGCGAGTTCGTCGTCATCACAGCGGCGTCGAGCAGCGTCGGGCTCGCGGCGATCCAGATCGCCAACCGTATCGGCGCGGTCCCGATTGCGGTGACGCGGACATCGGCCAAGGCGCAGGCGCTGCGTGAGGCCGGCGCGGCGCACGTGATCGCGTCGGCGGAGCAGGATCTGCAATCAAGGCTGGAGCAGATCGCGGGACCGAACGGCGTGCGCGTGGTGCTCGATGCCGTCGGTGGCCCCGCCTTCGTACCGCTGACGGCGGCGATGGCACCCGGCGGCATCCTGATCGAATATGGTGGACTCAGTCCTGAGCCGACGCCGTTTCCGCTCGCCAACGTGCTCGGCAAGAGCCTGACCCTGCGCGGCTACCTCGTGCACGAGATCGTGCGCGATCCCGCGCGGCTTACCGCGGCGAAGGCGTTCATCCTCGACGGGCTTGCGGACAGCGCCTTGAAGCCGATCATCGCCAGGACGTTTCCGTTCGAGGAGATCGTCGAGGCGCACCGGTACCTGGAGTCGAACACGCAGTTCGGCAAGATCGTGGTGACGGTGTGAGGGTCGCACCAACGTCATTGCGAGCGAAGCGAAGCAATCCATCGGCCCGCATGCACGGAGGTATGGATTGCTTCGTCGCTGCGCTCCTCGCAATGACGGCGGAAAGACCTCACGTCCCGCAGAACGTCTGCGTCACGCGCTGCTCGGGGAGCGGCGGATCGGCGTAGGCCGCGAACTGCGGCTGGTCCTCAAAGGGTTTTGCCAGCACCGTCAGCAATTCCTCGAACGGCGCGTAGTCATTCGAGTTCACCGCAGCCGCAATCACCGCCTCGATCCGGTGGTTGCGCGGGATGAAGGCCGGATTGACCGCCTGCATCGCGGCCTTGCGCTCGGCCGGCGCTTGCGGCTCCAACGCGAGGCGGGCGCGCCAGCGGGCGGCCCATTCGTCGAACGCCGCGGGATCGGTGAACTGCGCGCGGGCGTCCGCGGCGTCATCGCTTGCGGCCTCGCCGAGATGGCGGAAGGTCAGCGTGAAGTCGGCTGCGTTCTTGGCCATCGCGTCGAGCAGATCCTGGATCAGCGCCTCGTCACCGTCGCGCACGGTGAACAGGCCGACCTTGGCGCGCAGCCCGGCGTTGTAGGCCGCGGTGAACTTTTCGGGGAATTCGCCGAGGATCACTTGCGCCTGTTCGATGGCCTTCTCCTGCTCGTCTGCGAACAGCGGCAGCAGGCATTCGGCGAGCCGGGTCAGATTCCACAGCGCGATGCGCGGCTGGTTGGCATAGGCGTAGCGGCCCATCTCGTCGATCGATGAGAATACCTGAGCCGGATTGTAGGCATCGAGGAAGGCACAGGGACCGTAATCGATGGTCTCGCCCGAGATCGAGGTGTTGTCGGTGTTCATCACGCCGTGGATGAAGCCGACAAGGAGCCAGCGCGCGACCAGCGCGGCCTGCCGTGCCACCACGCCGGCGAGCAGGGCGTGATAGGGCTGGGTGGCGTCCTTCAGCTCGGGATAGTGCCTGGCGATGACATGGTCGGCGAGCGCGCGCACGCCGTCGGTGTCGCCGCGGGCGGCGAAGAACTGGAAGGTGCCGACGCGGATGTGGCTCGCGGCGACGCGGGTCAGCACCGCGCCGGGCAGCGCGGTCTCGCGCATCACGGGCTCGCCGGTGACGACGGCGGCGAGCGAGCGGGTGGTCGGGATGCCCAAAGCGAACATCGCCTCGCTGACGATGTATTCGCGCAAGACCGGACCGAGCGCAGCTCGGCCGTCGCCGCGGCGGGAGAACGGGGTCGGGCCGGATCCCTTGAGTTGGATGTCGCGGCGGACGCCGTCCTTGTCGATGACCTCGCCGAGCAGGATGGCGCGGCCGTCGCCGAGCTGGGGAACAAAGTGCCCGAATTGATGGCCGGCATAGGCCATGGCGATCGGATCGGCGCCGTCAGGCAGCCGCTTTCCGGCAAGGATTTCGGCGCCTTCGGGCGTCGACAGCAGGTCCGGGTCCAGCCTGAGCTGGATCGCGAGCGGCCGGTTCAGCTTGATCAGCCGGGGGGCGGCGACCGGGGTCGGCGCGACACGGGCGAAAAAGTTCGCCGGCAGCGCCGAATAGGTGTTCTGGAACGGGAAATGAATGGTCATATCCCGAAGATAGGCCTGCGGGCCGAATAGGCAAACGATTGGCGCCCACTTGGCGCCGGATCGCAGCAAAATCTGCGGTTTCGGGCCAAAAGCGGGCGTTCCCTTGGTTGCCGCCCCGAGCGGGCTCGGGTAAACCCTGCGCCTTCGGATAGGAAGTTTCCTATCGCGATTCTCCTCCGACATCAGTTTTTGGAACGACTATGCATCGCTACCGGTCACACACATGCGGCGCGCTCCGAGAGGGCGATATCGACCAGACGGTCCGGCTTTCGGGTTGGGTTCACCGGGTCCGCGACCATGGCGGCGTGCTGTTCGTCGATCTGCGCGACCATTACGGCATCACCCAATGCGTGGCCGATCCGGACTCGCCGGCGTTCGCCGAGGTCGAGAAGTTCCGCTCCGAGTGGGTGGTGCGGATCGACGGCAAGGTGCGCCGCCGTCCCGCCGGCACCGACAATCCGGAACTGCCGACCGGCATGGTCGAGATCTACATCAAGGAGATCGAGGTGCTGGGCCCGGCGGCCGAGCTGCCGCTGCCGGTGTTCGGCGAGCAGGAATATCCTGAAGATATCAGGCTGAAATACCGCTTCCTCGACCTGCGTCGCGAGAAGCTGCACCAGAACATCATGACCCGCGGCGCGGTGGTCGATTCCATGCGCAAGCGGATGAAGGAGCAGGGCTTCTTCGAATTCCAGACCCCGATCCTGACGGCATCCTCGCCGGAAGGCGCGCGCGACTTCCTGGTGCCGTCGCGCATCCATCCCGGCAAGTTCTACGCGCTGCCGCAGGCGCCGCAGCAGTACAAGCAGCTGCTAATGATGTCGGGCTTCGACCGCTACTTCCAGATCGCGCCGTGCTTCCGCGACGAGGACCCGCGCGCCGACCGCCTGCCGGGCGAGTTCTATCAGCTCGACGTCGAGATGAGCTTCGTCACCCAGGACGACGTGTTCGCGGCGATGGAGCCTGTCATCACCGGCGTGTTCGAGGACTTTGCCAAGGGCAAGCCGGTCACGAAGAACTGGCCGCGGATTCCGTTCGCGGAAGCCGTGCGCAAATACGGTTCCGACAAGCCCGATTTGCGCAACAAGATCGTGATGCAGGAAGTCTCCGAGCATTTCCGCGGCTCCGGCTTCAAGGTGTTCGCGCGCATGCTCGAAGACCCGAAGAACCAGGTCTGGGCGATCCCGGGTACCGGCGGCGGCAGCCGCGCGTTCTGCGACCGCATGAACTCGTGGGCGCAGGGCGAAGGCCAGCCCGGCCTCGGCTACATCATGTGGCGCGAGGGCGGTGAGGGCGCAGGCCCCTTGGCGAACAACATCGGCCCCGAGCGCACCGCTGCGATCCGCGACCAGCTCGGCCTCAAGGAAGGCGATGCGGCGTTCTTCGTCGCCGGCGATCCCGAGAAATTCTGGAAGTTTGCGGGTCTCGCGCGCACCAAGCTCGGCGAGGAATTGAACCTGATCGACAAGGACCGGTTCGAGCTCGCCTGGATCGTCGACTTCCCGATGTACGAGTATGACGAGGAGAACAAGAAGGTCGACTTCTCGCACAACCCGTTCTCGATGCCGCAGGGCGGCCTCGACGCGCTGACGTCGCAGGACCCGCTGACGATCAAGGCGTTCCAGTACGACATCGCCTGCAACGGCTACGAGATCGCCTCCGGCGGCATCCGCAACCACAAGCCGGAAGCGATGGTGAAGGCGTTCGAGATCGCAGGCTATGGCGAGCAGGAGGTCATCGACCGCTTCGGCGGCATGTACCGTGCGTTCCAGTACGGCGCCCCACCGCATGGCGGCATGGCGGCCGGCCTCGACCGCATCGTGATGCTGCTCTGCGGCACCAACAATCTGCGCGAGATCTCGCTGTTCCCGATGAACCAGCAGGCCATGGACTTGCTGATGGGCGCGCCGTCGGAAGCAACGCCGAAGCAGCTCAAGGAGCTGCACATCCGCACCAACCTGCCGGCGAAGGGTTAGGCGGGCCTTCACCTCGCCCCGCCTGCGGGGAGAGGTCGGATTGCATCGTTAGATGCAATCCGGGTGAGGGGGAGCCTCCGCGAGTCCGTTCGACAGCAATTTTGCAGAAGCAGCCCCTCACCCTGACCCTCTCCCCGTAAGAACGGGGAGAGGGAAAAGCAGGTAAGGGCCCAGCAATCACAACCCCGTCGAGGCCTCGATCCGGAACTGCGCCAGCGCCGATTGCGGATCTGTCTTGAGGAGCTGCATCAGCTGAAGCGCCGGCGCCTTCGCGCGCGGAGTGAGCTTGATGACCAGCGTCTGTCCCGGCGTCTCGATGAACTGGCCGATCGCGGTGACGAGCGCGGTGGCGTCGGGACTACCCCCGCCGATCTCGCCGCCTTGCGCCTTGATGGCGTCGAGGATGACCTTGCGCGCCTCGTCGCGGCTGACGTTCCGGGTGCGCGCAAATTGAGCGACCGCAAGATCGATGACGCCCAGGTCATGGACCGTGAGCTCGATCGTGCCGGTTTCGATCTGCGCGGCCGCGCCCATGGCTTCCGCGGCGCTGGTCGAGAATGCCTCACGCGGCACGTTGCCGAGCGTGACCTTCGCCGACGCGCTCAGCAGGCCCGCCATGTCGAGCTTGACCGGCTCGAGCGCGAACGCGCGTGAGGTCTCGGTCCAGACGGCGCCGAGATCGGCGTCGACCGCCATTCGGTCGATCCCGGCGGCGACGAGCGGTTGCTGCCGCGGATC
Source organism: Bradyrhizobium australafricanum (assembly GCF_020329495.1). Lineage (NCBI taxonomy): Bacteria > Pseudomonadati > Pseudomonadota > Alphaproteobacteria > Hyphomicrobiales > Nitrobacteraceae > Bradyrhizobium > Bradyrhizobium australafricanum. The sequence continues at coordinate 30,001 of NZ_JAGKJL010000038.1, forward strand.
GGCCGCATCGAGCGGCGCCGCCAGCTTCGCGGTCAGCCGCAGCTTGCTCGGGATCTATCCGACGAACTGACCCCAGTCGAGGCTGAGGACGTCGATGTTGACCGGCTTGCCGGTGGCCTTGTAGGGCGATGCGACGCCCTTGATCTCGACGCCTTCGATCAGCGGGAATAGCGCCAGCGCCTGTTCGGCCGACGGCTTCTGCGCGGCGAACTGCGCCGAGAGCCGCATGAAGCTGGCGACGTCGAGCGACTTCAGCGCAAAGCGTCCGACCTTGATGGGACCGTTCGGCGCACGGGTATCGAGTCCCTCGACCGCAAGCTCGCCGATCTTGCCGTGTTCGAAGTTGAACCGCATCGAGGCGAGCTTGAGTGGGCCCTGCGGCGTCTCGACCGAGAGCCCATGCATCTCGGCATTTGCAATTCCGATGCCCGAATAGAGGCCGGCGATCTTGTCCAGCAGTTCGCGTGCCTGGGCGGCAGACGGCGGCGGACTCCCTTGCGGCGGGATCATTGCCAGCAGCGCCGGCAGTTGCATCCGTGACGGATTGATCCTGGTGTCGTCGACGGTCACTCCCTCGATCCGCATGTTCACACCGGGCGCGGCGGTAATGACATAAGGACCGGCCGAAACGTGTCCCTGGACCCGATACTCCCTGTCATCGTTGGCCTTGCCTGGATCGAATATCGCCGCCATCGCGCCGACGTCGATATCGGTCGCGGCGATGTTGGCGAGCTCGCCGGTCATTTTGATCGGCTTGCCGGCCGCCTGCTGGTTGATCGTGAACACAACCTTGTCGGTTTTGCTGGACGCGATTTTTCCGTCCTTCATGTTTTCGATGGCGATGCCCGAATAGGCGAATTCGCCGCCGGCGCCGTCGCCGGCTTTTGCGGCGGCGCTGAAGGTCATCGTTCCGGTCAGGCTGGGCGCAGCGACCGATGATGCGTTGATGCTCGCGAGCAGTCCGAACGCGGACCGGTACAGCTCGAAGATCGACGACGACGCCGGAAGCTGGGGCAGGCTGGCGGGGCCGGAATAATCCTTCACAGTGATCCGCGGCGCCTTGTAGGTCAGTGAGGTGATCGTCGGGGTAGGTCCTGCGACGCCGATCTCGACATCGCTGAACTCGACATTGCCGGCGGAGACCCGTGCCGCGTCGGTTTGACCGAGGCCGGTCATCGTGAGACTGGCAATCTTGACGCTGACCGGGGATTGCGTCCCCGACTCGGTGGCGACGTCCGCGATCGTCAGGGTGCGGCTCTTGACGTCGAACGTGATCTTGCCGTGGCTCGCCTTGGCGCCGGTGGCACGGACCTGCTCGAAGGCGGCCTCGACGTCGCGCGTGACCCGGCGCTGGGCGTAAAAGTCGAAACCGAAGAAGCCGGCGGCCGCGATCACAACCACGGCGATCAGGCCGAGCAGAATTTTCTTCATTCGGTCAACTCCGGATCATCAAGGGAAAAAAATTGCCAATCCCGGCCGAATGGCGCGGAGAGGGGCAGGCGTCGATGAACGGCCGGCCCGGGCCTGTTGACGGGTACATTATCGGATGTTGCATCCAAGTGGTTGGACATGCTTCACATCCGGCTCGATTTGCCGGACAACTGACTTTTGCCTGGATTAGCACAGAAACAAGAAATTTGGGCCGGAAACGCGGGGAGCACGCATGTCGTCATCGTCTGAAGAACTCCACAACGCGGCGCTCGCCTACCACCGGCTGCCGCGGCCGGGCAAGCTCGAGATCCAGGCGATCAAGCCGCTTGCCAACCAGCGTGACCTGGCGCTGGCCTATTCGCCGGGCGTGGCCGCCGCCTGCACCGAGATCGCCAAGAACCCGGCCGAGGCAGCCTCGCTCACCGCCCGCGCCAATCTGGTCGCCGTGGTCTCGAACGGCACCGCGGTGCTCGGGCTCGGCAACATCGGCCCGCTGGCCTCCAAGCCCGTCATGGAAGGCAAGGCGGTGCTATTCAAGAAATTCGCCGGCATCGACGTGTTCGACATCGAGATCAAGGCCGACACGATCGAGCGCGTGGTCGAGACCGTCGCCGCGCTGGAGCCGACCTTCGGCGGCATCAATCTCGAAGACATCCGGGGACCTGAGTGCTTCGAGATCGAGGCGCAGCTCAAGGAGCGCATGAAGATCCCGGTCTTCCACGACGACCAGCACGGCACCGCCATCATCGTCGCCGCCGCGATCGTCAACGGGCTGTTGTTGAACGGCAAGCAACTGTCTGACGTGAAGATCGTCTGCTCGGGCGCCGGCGCCGCCGCGATCGCAACCCTCAATCTGCTGGTCTCGATGGGGGCGCAGCGCAAAAACATCTGGGTCTGCGACATCGACGGTGTGGTCTATGAGGGCCGCAACACCACGATGGATCGCTGGAAGGCGGTCTATACCCAGAAGACCGACGCACGCGTGCTCGCCGACGTCATTCCGGGCGCGGACATCTTCATCGGCCTGTCGGCGCCGGGTGTGCTCAAGCCCGAAATGGTCAAGCAGATGGGCGACAAGCCACTGGTGATGGCGCTTGCCAATCCGGTGCCGGAGATCATGCCGGATGAGGCGCGTTTGGCGCGTCCCGACGCGATGATCTGCACCGGACGGTCGGACTTTCCGAACCAGGTCAACAACGTGCTCTGCTTCCCCTTCATCTTCCGCGGCGCGCTCGACGTCGGCGCCACCGCGATCAACGAGGCGATGAAGCATGCCGCGGTGGACGCGATCGCGCAGCTCGCGCGCGATCCGCCGTCGGATGCGGTGGCCCATGGTTTCGAGAGCGGCGAGACCCAGGGGTTCGGCCCCGGTTCGCTGATCCCGAGCCCGTTCGATCCGCGCTTGATCCTGCGCATCGCGCCGGCGGTGGCCAAGGCCGCGATCGAGTCCGGCGTCGCGACCCGGCCGATCACCAATTTCGACGAATACGCTGCCAATCTCGAACGCTTCGCGTTCCGCTCCGGCCTCACCATGAAGCCGGTGTTCGCCAAGGCGAAGACCCAGCCGGTGCGCGTGATCTACGCCGAAGGCGAGGACGAGCGCGTGCTGCGCGCGACACAGGTGGTGCTCGAGGAAAAGCTGGCGCGGCCGATCCTGGTCGGCCGGCCGTCGGTGGTCGAGACCAGGATCAAGCGCTTCGGCCTGTCGATCAAGGCAGGCCGCGATTTCGACCTGATCAATCCAGAGGATGATCCGCGCTACCGTTCCTATGTGCAGTCCTATATCGACGTCGCCGGCCGGCGCGGCGTGACGCCGGAGGCCGCGCGCACCGTGGTCCGCACCAACAATACCGTGATCGCGGCGCTTGCGGTGTCGCGCGGCGAGGCTGACGCGATGCTGTGCGGCGTTGAGGGCCGCTATATGAGCCATCTGCGCCATGTCCGCGAGATCATCGGCTTCCTGCCAGGGGTCAGCGACTATGCCGCGCTGGCGCTGATGATCACCTCCACGGGCGCCCATTTCCTGGCCGATACCCAGGTGCGGCCGAACCCGAGCGCGGAGGAACTCGCCGAGGTGGCATCGCTCGCGGCGATCCACGTCCAGCGCTTCGCCTTCAAGCCGAGGGTCGCCTTCGTGTCACACTCCGACTTCGGCAGCTATGACACGGATTCCTCGCGCAAGATGCGGCGGGCGACCCAGCTCCTGAAGGACAAGCATCCGGAGATCGAGGCCGATGGCGAGATGCAGGGCGACACTGCGCTGTCGGCGGCGGCGCGGCGCCTGGTGCTGCCGCAGTCGCGGCTGGAAGGCGAGGCCAACATCCTGATCATGCCGAACCTCGATGCCGCCAACATCGCCTATCAAATGATCAAATCGCTGGCCAACGCGTTGCCGGTGGGACCGATCCTGATCGGTCCGGCGCGCCCGGCGCACATCCTCACCCCCGGCGTGACGGCGCGCGGCATCCTCAACATGACGGCGGTGGCCGCCGTCGAAGCCCAGGAACGCGCCGGCCGCGCGCAACCGACGCTGTTCGGCTGACGGCCGTTGTTTGAGCACGTTATGTTCGGAAAACCGCAGCGCGGTTTTCCGCATCGTGTTTGAACCGAGATGGATTCGATTTGATCGAGGCAGGTGGAGCGACCATAATCGCTTCGCCTGTTTCGTCCGATTTCTGCCATCCAGTGAGGCCGACCCATGCCAGCGTTCATCACCTTCGGGCGGATCCTGTTCGCCGTGCTGTTCCTCTATTCGGGAGCGAGCAAGCTGTTCGGCATCCAGGCGACGGCGGATCTGCTGGCGGCGAAGGTGACGATCCCGGCCGTGGTCGCGCCCTATACGCAGCAGATCGAAACCGCCGTCGGCATGCCGTTCATGCAGCTGCTGGCGGTCACGATCGGCGGCTTCGAGATCGTCGCGGGGCTGATGATCGCGGTGAACGTGCTGGCGCGGTTCTTCGCGATTCTCCTGATCATTTTCGTGTGCTTCGCCACCTTCTACTTCCATGACTTCTGGAATCAGCCGGCGCCCGACAACCTCAGGACGCTGATCGATGCGCTGAAGAACCTGTCGCTGATCGGCGCGCTGTTCATCATCGCCGGCTACGGCCGCGGCCCGCGCCGCGACGACCCGGCCTATGGCGACGTGTAGGACAATACGGCGTAGGATGGGTAGAGCGCAGCGAAACCCATCATCTTTGTGCCGAGCAATCGATGGGTTTCGCTTCGCTCTACCCATCCTACGGGCATTGCCGCTTTCAACCCACGCGCCGCCACGGCGTCACGCTGACATCATGCGCGGCATCGATCAGTTCCGGCGCGCCGGCGTGTAGGCCGTGCGCTGAGAGCACCTGCTGCGGGGTGCAGGCAGGGACGCCGGGAAAGCACGGCTCGCCGTCGGGGATGCGCACGTTCGGCGCGACCGAGAGCCAGAACGTGTCGTAGCGGTCCATGAACATGCCGAACACGCCCGGGCCGCCGATGATCGCGACCGTGCCCGAGGTCACGCCGGCCTCGCGGCTCGCGGTCTCGAACGGGCAGCCGGCGGGATTCCACAACAGCGCCTTCGGATTGTCGGGGGCGGGCGCGGTCGCCGCAACCTTGCTGGTCAGGATCAGGCGCCGCCGCTTCGGCGCGTTCGGCTGCTCTTCCTGGGAGTGACGACCATGCACGACGAGGTCGGCGCGGTCGAGGGCCGCGGTGAAGAACCGCTTGTCGCCCTCGATCTTGAGGTCGTCGGGCATTACGTTCCGCGCATTCGCCAGCCGGCCATCGGCGGAGACGATGACGAAGCCTTCGATACGCAGCGCCGGCACCAGGATTGTCGCCGGCGTTATTGCTGATCGACGGTGGTGACGACGCTGTTCACCGGGCGCGAGCTTACGGTCGGCAGCTTGACGTCCTTGGCGAGCTCCTGCTCGTATTGCGGCAGCACTGTCACCGGGAACTTGGCGCGCATCGCGACCACCTTGTAGCCGCCGGCCTTGAGCTGCGTCAGCAGCGTGGGCAGCGCTTCCGCGGTGTGCTTCTGGAAGTCGTGCATGAGGATGATGCCCTTGCCGAGCTTGTTCAGCTTCTTCATCACGGTGTCGATCACCTGCTGCGGCTTGCTCGCCTTGAAGTCGAAGGAGTCGAGGTCGCAGGAGAAGATCGCGATGTTGCGGTTGCCGAGATAGGTCACCATCTCCGGCGGATGCTGCAGCGCCGGGAAGCGGAAGAACGGCGAGGGTGAAGTCTCGAGCGCCCACTTGACCGCGGCGTAGCCGCGCTCGATCTCGTCCTTCTTCTGATCCTCGGTCAGCTTCTTGTTATTCAGATTGGCGTGCGACCAGGTGTGGGCGCCGACCGTGTGGCCGGCGGCATAGACCTGCCGCAGGATTTCAGGGTGATAGGTCGCGTGCTTGCCAATCGGGAAGAAGATGCCCGTGGTGCATTCATCCGCGAGCGCCTTCAGCACTGCCGGCGTGTTGCCCGGCCACGGGCCGTCGTCGAAGGTCAGCACCACCTCATGGTCGCGCAGGAAGTCGAGCTGCTTGAAATGCTCGAAGCCGAAGCCCGGACCGCCGGTGGTATCGATCTCGACCGTGCGGCCGACGCCGAGGGCGTTCGGATTGTTGCAGGCGGCGCGCGCCGGCTGCGGCGGTTGCTTCGGCGGAACCGGGGCTGCGGTTGCGGTTGCCGGGGCCGGTGCTGCGGCGGCGGGCGCGGAAGCCGCGGCCGCTGGTGCTGCCGGTGCCGCAGCGGCGCCCTTGGGGGGTGACGTCTGCGACCAAGCTGCGCTCGACGCGAGCAACGATACGGTCCCCGCAAAAATCAGACCTGTCGCAATGCGCATGGCGTGTTCCCTGCTGCTCGCGCTCCCGGCGCCGGCATTGCCGTGACCGGGTCGCTTCGCCCCCAACCGATCGTACCCTAGTCGCAGTGGCGACGCCAAGGCAATGAACGTGGCGAGCGCGTGTCCAAAATCCTCGCCGGATCAGTTAATTCCGGGGATTATCGTCATATCTCAGGCGGCCGCCAATGCCCGTGCGATCCCGGTCTTGATGCGCGTGTCGTCGGGCGCAACCGACTCAGCGAAAACGTCGGCGATGTAGCCGTCGCGGCCGATCAGGTATTTGTGAAAATTCCAGCGCGGCACGTCCTTCGGCCGAGCCTCCGCCGCCCAGCGGTAGAACGGATGCGCGCTCGTTCCGCGGATGATCGCTTTCGCCGCGATCGGGAAGGTGACGCCGTATTGATGCTGAGCGGTCTCGGCGATCTCGGTTGGGCCGCCGGGCTCCTGGCCGCCGAAGTCATTGGAGGGGACGCCAATGATGACGAAGCCGCGATCGCGGAATTCGGTCCAGAGTTGCTGCAGGCCGGCATATTGCGGCGTGAAGCCACAGAGCGAGGCCGTGTTCACGATCATCAGCGGACGGCCGGCATAGTCGGCAAGTCTGATATCGCCGCCGCCGAGTGCCGGAAATGAGAAGGCGTAGGCGGTGATCCGGCTCATCGCGGGCTGCTCGGCACGAAGCGGGCGGGATGCCGCGGCTGCGGCGATCGCGGTCACGATCAGTGTCCTGCGGTCCATCATGGTCTCGTCCCCGGAACAGATGTTCGTCGGGATCATAATCCGGAGGGGACGCGCAGGCTTTCAAGAAGGCGTTATTGCCGGAAGCGGGTCGCCGGATCGCCTCAACGCAGCGGCAGGATGAAGTCAGTGCCTTCGCCGGTCTCGCCCTGGTTCACACCGAGGTCGGAGACGATGATCGATCCGCCGGTGCCGAGCGCTTCGCTGATCCGCGCCATCACGTCGGCCGGAATCGAGATGCGGTCGAGCGCCTCGGCCGGGGTGTTGGTCGCCGGCTGCGGCTTGGCCTCGGCCACCGCCGCGGCCGCGACCTTGCGGCGATGCGAGGCACGCTCCTCGACGTCGATGCGGGCGACGTTGCGGGTCGGCAGCGTCACCACCGACCAGCGCAGCAGGTTCGTATCGGTCTTGTCGGCTTGTGCGGTGAACACATGGGTGCCGAGCGGCCGGTCGCCTGCCGCGATCGTCACCGGCACCTCGAACAGCGGTGCAAAATTCTGCCGCACGTAGAGCTTGGAATCCTTGCGGCTGATGAACACCGCAATCTGGCCGGCGCGCTTCGGCACGTCGATCCTGGCGGTGCCCGGCAGCCGCGCCGGGTCCTTCTTGGCGTCGGGCGCATCAGCTGCGGTCGCTGCCTCGGCGGGCTTGTCAGCGGCCTTCGATGCATCGGCCTTCGGTGCGTCGGTCTTCGGTGCATCGATCTTGGGCGCCTCGGCAACACCGGGCTTGGCGGCGTCCGCCTTCGGCTCGTCGGCCTTGGCTTCCGCCTTCACCGGATCGCTTGCGGAGACCTCGCTCCTTGGCGTGTCGGTGCTGGCGGTGGTTTCGCCGACCGTCTTGTCATCTGTGGTCGCGTTGCTGTCGTGGCCGGCGGAATTGGTCTCGGCCGGCTTGTCGGCGGCGGCCGTCTCGGGCTTCACGGTCTCGGACTTGTCCGCTGCGATCTTCTCCGCGATGGCGTCGCGCGCCGTGGAAGAGGACGCATCGGACATTGTCACTGACGCACTCGCTGCCGGCATCGCGCTGCTGGCGTCGGCGGTGTGGGTGTTGTCGCGCAGCGACGCGGCGGCATGGCCGACGCTGCTGCGCAAATCGAGACTGGACTGCTTGTCGGCGCCCTTGTCGCTCTTCACGCCGAGCGGCGCATCCATCTTCAGAATGTCGTCGGCGACCGGCTGCTGCGGCGCCACCTTTTGCGTGACCAGCAGCGGGTGCGAGAAACTTTCTGGCGAGATCGTGCCCGGCGTGACGAAGACGCGGGCGCCCATCCGCGTCCAATTGTACATCTTGACCGCGAACGACATCGGCATGCGGATGCAGCCGTGGGACGCCGGATAGCCGGGCAGCACGCCGGCATGCATGGCGATGCCCGACCAGGTGATGCGCTGCATATACGGCATCGGCGCGCCGCTGTAGATGTTGGACTGATGGTACTTCTGCTTCTGGATGACGCTGAAGACACCCATCGGGGTCGAATGCCCCTTCATGCCGGTCGACACCGGGCTCTCGGCATAGAGGCCGTTGGCGTCGTAGAGGCTGACCCGCTGCTGGTCGATCGAGACCGAGATGATCAGGGGACCTTGCGGCTTGCTGCCGGCCTCCTTCTCGATCGCCGGATTCTTCTTGGCTGTGTTGCGCTTCGGCTTCTGCCGGTGCGGCTGCGGCATCGGCTCGTAGTCGCCGTAGAAGGCGGAGTCGCGGTTCCAGTAATAGAGCGCTGCATCGGCCTGCGTGGAGGCGGCGACGGTGCCGGCGGTCGTCAGAATTGCCAGCTGCCAGAACCGCTCATTCGCGAAGTCAAAAACCGAAATCCGCCGTCCACCTGCGCGCATATTCCGAATCCCAGTCCAAACTACCTGTTGGTTGTCGCAGACGCACAACGCGTTCACCAGCGCAAGCGATCTAACCCTTCCGTGAGGGCGGTATTTTCGACGAAAGAGTAACAAAAAAGCCTCACAAGAGGTTAAAGCGCCGCGTTCGATCACCGAACTGTCAGCGCCTTCCTGTGTGGTGTTTGCGCACTACATAGGCGGGACCCACCCCGCGGAGACCTCAATGACATCGAGAACTGTGAGCTTGTGTGACCTGCGACGGTTGTCTCGATGGGGATGCGCGGTGCTGCTGATGTTGCTGGCTTTGGGGCAGGCAGGTCCTGCGGTCGCGGCCGACGAGCCGGACCTGATCTTCCGCCGCTCCACCGTGTTCAAATGGGTGAGCCCCAACGACAAGCTCGCGACCTATGGCGTCGACGATCCCGAGGTCGAGGGCGTCGCCTGTCACTTTACGGTGCCGGAGAGGGGCGGCTTCAAGGGCTGGCTTGGCCTTGCCGAGGAAGTCTCCGATATCTCGCTGGCTTGCCGGCAGATCGGGCCGATCCGCTTCAAGACCAAGCTCGGGCAGGGCGATGACATGTTCAGCAAGCGCCGGTCGCTGTTCTTCAAGAAGATGCAGATCGTGCGCGGCTGCGACGCCAAGCGCAATGTGCTGGTCTACATGGTCTATTCGGACCGCCTGATCGAGGGCTCGCCAAAGAACTCGACGTCGTCGGTGCCGATCATGCCGTGGGGCGCGGCCGATGCTGCCGTGCAGAAGTGCGGCGAGTTCATTCAATAGCTGGAGCAGGGGCTTGGCCCAGGCGGCTGAGGCGGTGGGCGAGCTAGCGCTCGGTTTGCCCGAACTGCTTCGCGCTGATGCCAAGGCCCGGCTTGACCTTCGAGTCGCGGCAGCCGACGAGGCGGACCAGCTTCTGCGGCGCGCACTCATTGTCGCCCATGACATAAGCGCCTTGCTGCGGCATCGCGGCCGTCATCTGCTGCTGGCCGGATTTGCTCGCCGCGGATTCATTGCCAACACCGATGTTGCCATTGCCCACGACTGACATCCTTCGTTGGATCGGGAGGGATTACCACAACGTGCCACCACGATGATGGTTGCACGGCGCCCAGATATGAGTCGACGAAACCGCCGCCCGGTTCACCGCCGCCCCTGCTGTGCTGCTTCCTCTCTCAGCAGAGGAAAGTTAACAAAGCGCGGTAGCTCGTTCAGTTTGCACGCATAATTGGCCGTCGCTTCGGCAGTGGCCGGGGTCCGGCATTGTCGCGCGAAGTTTTCAACAGCTTTTCAGTCACGCTCCTGCCGCTGAAATCATTGGTGTTTTCCGGCGAATGTTTCGTGGACCGCTGGTCGACGAAACAATTCGAGTTCCGACGAAACCATTTTCGGCTTGTTCCGCAGAACTCCGGAAACGGCAGATCGTTATCAGACCGTCACACAACGGCGCCGGACGCCGACGAGCGGAATAACGGAGACTGTCAGATGCGAACCATGCGCCTGATCCTCGCCTTCGCCTTTGTGATGGCCGGTTCGTCGATGGCAGGCTCGCCGGACAGCGGTTTGCCCGGGATCGGCACCTTCTCCTATAACGGCTCGCCGGTAGTCACCCCGGTCCCGATGGTGCTAGCGCAGGCCAACTGAGCGCGACGCAAAAAACAGAACTGCCGGTAAAGGCTCTCCCAATGGTGCTCCGTATCTGTTCCGCCGCGATGTTGGCATCGCTTGTCCTGATGGGGCCCTTGGCGGGCGCCGCGCAGGCCCAATCCCAGCTCCCCCTCGAATCGATGCAGATCCGCTCGCTGTACCGCGTGCCTGAACCGCGCGACGAGTTCGTGCGGCAATGCGCGCCGCATATGCTCGGCCGCTGGGCGCATCCCGAGGCGGTGTGCGGCTGCCTGCACGACCACGCCGCCGCGACCGTGGACGATCCCGACCTGCGCCAGGCGCTGCTGCGCGGCATCAGCGAGACCGGCGTGCCGACCATCGAGACCGATTGGGTGCCCCCGTCCAAGCAGGGCGAGATCGGCCCGACCTTCACCAAGATCGCCAAGCCGACCCTGCAATGCATGTTCGAGCCGGTCTCGAACTGAGCCGCGCCTCAAATGAGGACCGCAGCGCCTCGCGACAGCGGGGCGTTTTACTTTTTGGCGAGGCGCGGCACGCAGCTGCTGGTCCGCACCACGCCGTTCTGGCTCAGCCTGGAGCCGACGACCTGCTTGATCTGCCCGGCCGGGCACGAGCCGTCATCGACAAGGACGCGCTGGCCGACCCGCAGATCGACGATGTCGCCCTCACGCATGTAGGACTGCTCAGCTGCGGCGGATTGAGCCATCGCGCCAAGGGCTGCGACGCTGACCAGCGCGACGAATCCCAAGCGCAGCATCGCAGCCTCCTTTACTTGTTCTGGATCTTGAGCCCGTCGGGGCCGACATTGATCTGAAGGCCTTCGGGCTGCTTCTTCGCCTGATAAAGATTGTAGCCGAGCATGCCTGCGATCACGACCAATGCGGCGATCACGAGATACAGGACGTTGCGATTTGGCATCCGGTATCTCCGTAAGCGGACACTGACTGAACGCGGGCGACCTTAGTCAGGTGACTGCGATTCTCCTAGAGCGCTGCGGCTTGGCGGATGGCTTGACCGATGTCTTGCGCGTCGCGCGCAGCGCGGCGAGCGTTGTCTTCGCCAATCGTTCCGCCGATGCAACGAGTTGCGGAACCGGATGGCCGGAAAATCCCAGCACGAAGCCGGGCAGTGGCGGCGCGCGATGATAGGTCTCGGCAAGCAGCCAGCCGCCGACGCCGGCATTAGCCTTTGCCTGCGCGGCAATCAGCCGATCGGTCGCGGGATCGAGCCGCGCCACGAGGTGCAGGCCCTGCGAGGGCACGGGAACCGTGAGCTCGCCCTCCGATGCGTTGGCAAGCGTCGACGCCAGGACGTCGCGCGCCTCGCGATAGAGTTTGCGCGATTTGCGTAAGTTGGCCGCGAAGGCGCCGGAGTTCAGCATGTCGGCGACCGCGCCTTCCATCAACGTGGCGGGAAAGCGGTCGAGCGCGGCGCGCGCCGCCGTTACCGGACCGATCAAGGCTTCGGGCAGGGCGCAATAGCCGATCCGCAATCCCGGAAACAGCGTCTTCGCAAACGTGCCCATGTAGATCACGCGGCGCAGATGATCGATGCCGGCCAGCGACAACAGCGGCGCGCCGTCGTAGCGGAACTCGCTGTCGTAGTCGTCTTCGAACACGAAGGCGCCGGCATCCCGTGCCCAGTCGAGCAGCTCGAGCCGGCGCGGCATCGACATCTGCACGCCGAGCGGAAACTGGTGCGAGGGCGTGACATAGGCAGCGCGCGCTTGCGGCGCGGACGCGCGCCCCTTGTCGATGCGCATGCCCGACATGTCGACCGGCACCGACACCGGACGATAGCCGCAATGCTCGATCGCGCGCCGCGCCGCCGGATAGCCGGGGTCTTCGCACCAGACCTGGTCGCCGGGCTTGAGGATCGCCCCGAGCACGATGCGCAGGGCATGCAGCGTGCCGGACGCCAGCATGATCTGGTCGGGGTCGCAGCGCAGCCCGCGCGCCGACAGCAGATGGTCCGATATCGCGGCGCGCAGTTCGCTGCTGCCGCGGGGATCGCCGTAATGCAGATGCTCGGACCCGAACGCGCGCAGCCTGCGGCCGGCGAAGGCGCGGAAGCGCTGCAGCGCGCGCTCGTCGATATGGGTGCAGCCGAGCGACAGCGCATTGTGTTGAGGCGGCTCGATCACGATCCTTGCGCGGCGCGGCGCGGCGGCCTGAGCCGGAATGCGCGCTGCGACGAAGGTTCCGGAGCCCGTGGTTGCCACCGCAAAGCCGTCGGCGATCAGCCGCTCATAGGCCGTGGTGACGGCGTTGCGGCGGAAGCCGGTCTGCTTGGCGAGCGCGCGCGACGGCGGCAGCGGCTCGCCCGGCTTGACGAGGCCGCCGACGATCGCGTGGCACAGCGCCTGATAGAGCCGCTGCTGCGAGGCCGCGCCGGGCGTCACGTGCGGGCCGCCGAGGTCGAGCGGCAGCTCGACCTTGCGCGCCGCGGGCTCCCGGGAATTGGTCGGAATTTTTCGCATGGAATTGGCACTATCGCAGACCAAATGAGCAGCTACAACTCTGGACAGATTCCAGATTTCGAAAGGCTCACCGTGACCGAAGGCGCATCCGCTCCGTCCTATCCCATGTCGTCCCGCAGCCGCGTGAAGCGGCGCCACGACCGCGGCTTCTACGACCACGCCACCGTGCACAAGATCCTCGACGCCTCGATGCTGTGCCACGTCTCCTACGTGATCGACGGCCAGCCCTATTGCACGCCGACCTTCTTCTGGCGCGAGGGCACCAGGCTCTACTGGCACGGCTCGAGCGCGAGCCGGATGCTGGAGAACCAGTCCGAAGGGCAACGCGTGTGCCTGACGGTCGCCCATCTCGACAGCCTGGTGCTGGCGCGCTGCGGCTTCAACCACTCGGCCGACTATCGCGCGGTGATGGCGTTCGGGTCAGCCTATCTCGTCACCGACTCCGCAGAGAAGGAACGCGCGATCGTCGCGATGGTCGACCGTTTCTTTCCCGAGCGCACCGCGAGCCTGCGTGCCAGCAACAAGCAGGAGATCAAGGCGACCTCGTTCATCGCGATGGAGATCGAGGAGGCCTCGGCAAAAATTCGCGCCAAGGGCGTCGCCGACGATGACGAGGATTACGAGTTGCCGATCTATGCCGAGCGCATTCCGGTGCGCACCGTGCTCGGCGCGCCCGAGCCGTGTCCGCGGCTACTCGACGGCGTGACGCGGCCGAAGACGCTCGATGGCTATTCGGAAGGCCGGCTGCTCGAAGATGCATTGCGGGACGCCCATTTTGCGCAATACCCCGCGGAGTGAAATCGGGCTACGTTGCGGCTCCCGCCTGATCTGTTTTCCCGATGGAGCCAAAGCATGACTGCCGAGACGCAACAACGAATCCTTGCCGCCGTTGACGAGGGATTCGATGCGCAGCTTGCGACGACGCAGGCCTTTGTCGCGATCCCGTCGACCCGCGGCGCCGAGGGGCCGTGCCAGGACATGATCGGCGATCTCCTGCGCGAGCGCGGCTACGAGGTCGACGACTGGCACATCAATCTCGACGAACTGAAGGATTTGCGCGGCTTTGGCCCGATCGAGCATGATTTCTCGAAGGCGCGCACGGTGGTCGGCACCTACCGCCCGGCCACCAATGCCGGCAAATCGCTGATCCTGCAGGGCCACTGCGACGTGGTGCCGACCGGTCCGCTCGAGATGTGGGAGACGCCGCCGTTCTCGCCCGTCATCAAGGACGGCAGGATGTATGGCCGCGGCGCCTGCGACATGAAGTCCGGCACCATCGCCGCGCTCTACGCGCTGGATGCGATCGGGAAGGCCGGCCTGAAGCCGACCGCGCGGATTCACTTCCAGTCCGTGATCGAGGAGGAGAGCACCGGCGTCGGCGCGCTCTCGACCTTGCAGCGCGGCTATCGCGCCGATGCCTGCTTCATCCCGGAGCCGACCAACGGCAAGATGATCCGCTCGCAGGTCGGCGTGATCTGGTTCCGCCTGAAGGTGCGCGGTTTCCCGGTGCATGTGTTCGAGGCCGGCGCGGGCTCGAACGCAATCATGGCGGCGTATCATCTGGTGCACGCGCTGGAGCAACTCGAGATCGCCTGGAACGAGCGCGCCAAGGCCGACCGCCACTTCAAGGACGTCAATCACCCGATCAATTTCAATCCGGGCATCATCAAGGGCGGCGACTGGGCCTCCAGCGTGCCGGCCTGGTGCGACGTCGACTGCCGCATCGCGGTCTTGCCGGGCTGGTCGATCGCCGAGTGCCAGAAGGAGATTCTGGCTTGCGTGTCGGCGGCGGCGCGCGATCATCGCTTCCTCTCCAACAATCCGCCGCAGGTCGAATGGTCGGGCTTCCTGTCGGAAGGCTACGAGTTGGTGAACTCCGAGGCACCGGAAGCTGCCTTCGCCAAGGCGCACCAGGTCGTCTATGGCGGCGCGGTGGAAGACCGCGCCTTCACCGCGCTGACCGACACGCGCTTCTACGGCTTGAACCACAACATCCCGAGCCTCTGCTTCGGCGCCACCGGCGCGGCGATGCACGGCTTCAACGAATATGTCGAGCTCGACTCGCTGCGGAAGGCAACCAAGGCGATGGCGCTGTTCATCGCGGAATGGTGCGGCGTGGAAAAGGCGTAGGTAGTCTCTCCGTCATTGCGAGGAGCGAAGCGACGAAGCAATCCATTTCTCGGCAAGCGGTGACATGGATTGCTTCGCTTCGCTCGCAATGACGACGGCGAGAGCTTAAGGGGGCTCCGGCCACAACGCCTTCACGATCGCATCGAGCCCGTCAGTCAACGCCGCGGGGCCGGGCTGCAGGATGATGGGCGACTTGATCTCGACGATGCGGCCGTTGCGCACCGCCGGGATGTCGCTCCAGCCCTCACGCTTGCGGATGTGGTCGGGCACGACCTTCTTGCCGCACCAGGAGGCCAGGATCACGTCGGGCATCGCCGCGCGCACAGCGTCAGGCGTGACGATGCGATCCTTGGCCGCCCTGTGAACGCGCAGGTGCGGCAGCGCGTCCTCGCCGCCGGCGATCTCGATCAGTTCGGACACCCAGCCGATGCCGCTGATCAGGGGATCGTCCCATTCCTCAAAATAGACCTTTGGCCGCGGTGGCGGACGCGGCGTTGCGGCGATCGTGGCCAGCCGTTGTTCGAGGTGTTGCGCGAGCCGGTCGGCGCGGTCGGCGGCACCGACCATTGCGCCCAAAGTGCGGATCATCGCGAGGATGCCGGCGACGTCGCGCTGGTTGAAGACGTGGACGGCGACGCCGGCGCGCACGAGATCGCCCACGATGTCGGCCTGCAGATCGGAGAAGGCGAGCACCAGATCGGGGTCGAGCGCGAGGATTTTTGGCATGTCGGCGGAGATGAACGCCGACACGCGCGGCTTCTCGCGGCGGACCTGCGGTGGCCGCACCGCGTAGCCGGAGACGCCCACGATGCGGTCCTGCTCGCCGAGCAGATAGAGCGTCTCGACCGTCTCTTCGGTCAGGCAGACGATCCGACGGGGAGGGAAGTCGCGCATGGCAGGCGATATGCAGGCTCGGAGGCACATTGTCACTGATGTCATGACGTCATTTGCGCCATTACCTCAGACGTCATTGCCGGGCCCGCTCGGGCAATCCATCATGCCGATATCAACCTCGAAGAAGGCCACAAAGCAGGGAGTGCCCATGACGCCGCTCGAAAAGATCCAGTCGATGAAGATGCCGTTTGCGGAACTGAAGGGCGTTACCTTCACCGAGGCCGATCAGGACCGGGTGGTCGCGAAAATGGTGGTGCGGCCGGACCTCTGCACCCTCCGCAACACGATCCATGGCGGCGCGGTAATGGCCTTTGCGGACTCGGTCGGCGCCGCTGCGACCGTGCTCAACCTGCCTGAGGACGCCAAGGGCACCACGACGCTGGAGAGCAAGACCAACTTCATCGGCGGTGCCAAGGAGGGGACGACCGTGATTGCGACCGCAACACCGGTTCACCGCGGACGGCGGACCCAGGTGTGGCAGACCAGGCTGGAGACCGAAGACGGCAAGCTGGTCGCGGTGGTGACCCAGACACAGCTGGTACTATGATAGGGCGATAATGTGATTTACCAATCACCACATGCCTTAATTGAATGAATCTCAGTACTTGAATTTTATGGTGCGTCGCACAATATAGGGGTTGCTAGGGACTCGACGCCTCCTCGAGGGCTACCAAGAGGAGTTATGAAATGAACTATGATTCCATTCGTTCGACGGCGGCCAAGGGCACCGTGCGGACGTTGAGCCAGCAGGAAGAGCTTCCTCTGCTGCGCGATCACCTGCTGCGGCTGGATCGCACCAGCCGTCATGATCGTTTTCATGGCTTCATCGACGACAGTTTCATCCGCCGCTACGCCGAGCGCTGCGCCAATGACGGCACGGTCATCATCGCCTATTTCGAGGACGGCGTGGTCCGCGGCGCGGCCGAGTTGCATCCGCCGGAGCAGTCACCGGATGCCCAGCCCGAGATCGCCTTCAGCGTCGAGCGGTCGGCGCGGCGGAAGGGCGTCGGCAGCACGTTGTTCCGCAAGCTGATCGCCGAGGCGCATGCCAAGGGCTACGGCAGCCTGCGCATCACCACCGGCGCCCAGAACGATGCGATGCGGGCGCTCGCCACCAAGTTCGGTGCCCAGCTGACCTTCCGTCATGGCGAGTCGACCGGCAGCATCGACCTGAGCGAGCAGCAGCCCGAAGCGGCGCCGGCTGTCGCCGCGGTGACGCCGGTCGAGGCTGCGCACGCGATCGTCGAAATGAACCGCGCGTATTGGCGCATGGTGATGCAGATCTCCGGCTGGGGCCGGGCGGCCTGAATCGGCAGCGTTTCCAAGCGAAGTGGATACCGGTTCGCGTGAAGGACACGCGCCCAACAAGAATCTCGGATCAAACGAAAAAGGGCAATCCACTCAATGGATTGCCCTCTTTCTTTCAGCAATTGGATGGTGCGTCTCAGGTGCCGGTGCGCTTGTCGGTCGCAAAGCGGCGGACCACGCGGCGCTCGACCACCACGGAGCGCTGTGCGCCCTGTTCGCCGGCGATGACGCGGGTTGCCGTGCCGGTGCGGGCACTGACGCGCGCGGTCTTCTTCACCTCGGCGAGCACGTCGTCATAGGGCAGCCCCATCAGGGCCGACGCGATCTCGGCCTGGGCCTCCACGTCATCGGTGATGCCGATGGCAGCGAAGATTGCTTCTTCCAGCGTCGGCGGATCGTGCCGCACGCGCCGGGTGCCATACTTGGTGTTCCAGTCTCCGCTCATCGCCGCCTCATCATTGAATCGCGGGAGATACGTAAGGTCCCCAATGTTGCATTGCAATATGAATGTGAGATGGCAATCCAGCCATGCAGCTAGAGTCTCTCAATCTTGTGAGCGTCATAAAGTTCGATGGTGGTCGCCGCGGCCGCGAGAGATTGCAGCGAGCGGACGAAATCGCGTGACGCAGGGACCGCGAAATGCGCCGCCAGCGCGGCGCGGTCGGCCCATTGCTCGAGGAACATCAGTCTGAACGGATTCTCGCAGTCGACATGGACCGCGTGGGAGATGCAACCGGGCTCGATGCGAGAGCGATGCACGTGCTCGAGGCTCAGCCGCCGCACCTCGTCGAACGAGTCGGGGCGGGCGGTGACGCTGCCGGTAACGACGATCATGATTCCCCCTCCAATGCGCGATGAAGCCAAGTCATCATCGCGCTTTAGGTTCTTGTTTGAGCATGATCTTTTCGGAAAACCGCTTCGCACTTTTCCGGATCATGCTCTACGGGGTGGCTTCTGCCCCGGATGCACTCGTCTGCTGCTGCGGCCAGCGCTTCAGCGCGGCGCGGCCGGCATCGGTCAGCACATAGATCCCGCGTTCGGCGCGATCGAACCAGCCATAGACATTATGCAGCAGGATCTTGCCGGCGTCGGGAATATCCGCGCGGAGCTCGCGCACCCGCCGCGGCCCATCGGAAAGCGCACAGGCGCAGGCCAGCGCCTGCTGCCGGTAGGCGGTCATGATCGGCGCCCGCGTCGATCCGCCCATTGCGGGATCGCCCTTGCGCTTCTGGTGCTCGGTAATCAGCCGTGAACGCTTCTTCGGATTGCGGCGGGGCGCCGCGGTCGGCGGCCGCACCAGCACCTCGACGTCGCCGCGATCGGTGACGCCGAGCATGCCGAAGCCGAGCCGCCGGCACAGATTGCGATAGCGCGCGTCGCTCTCGCGGCCCTTGCCGCGGGCCGACACCTTTGCCGCGATCCAGACTTCGTCGGCGGCGCCGGCGCGATCGACCGCCTGCAGGATCAGTTCGAGATTGAAGGCGAGCTTGAGTTCGCCGATCACGACGACCGGTGGATCATCGCCGCTCAGCGCCACGAGGTCGCAGCCGCCGATCTCGCCCTTCACCGTGAAGCCGAGCTTTTCCAGGAAGCGTTTGACGGGCAGATAAAGCGCGGTTTCCAACAGGCAGGCTCCTGCGGCATCGGCCGCGACTCGGTGCGCCAGCATAGCGCGGAATTGGGCCCGCCGAGGGCGGATGGAATTTGCCCAAGGCACCGCCGAGCGGCTATTGTCGGAACCGGACCAGGCGCAGCTCATGATCCGGAACGGGCTCTATCATATCACCGTCGAATTTCTCGACGGCGTCTCTGGCGGCAACCAGGGCGTCATGGTGCTGCGCGACGGACAGATGCGCGGCGGCGACTCGTTTTTCTTTGCCTACGGCAGCTACACCGCAGCCGATGGTAAGTGGAAGGGCGAGGTCACCAACGAGGAGCATTCGCCGACCTATGGCGAGCGCCCGGTGTGGGAACGCAAGGTGGTCACGATCGGCTTTACCGGCACCTACACCGACCAGACCGCCGAGGGTGACGGCATGGCGCTCGCCGGCAAGCAGAGCATCCGCTTCAGGTCGAAGCTGCGGCTGCTGGTCGCGGACTAAACCCGCCCGTTCACCGGCAGCAGCGCGCCGGTGACGGCGCTCGCGGCATCGCTGGCGAGGAACAGGATCACCTCGGTGAGTTCTTTCGGCGTCACCCATTTGGAGATGTCGGCCTTCGGCATCGCAGCGCGGTTGGCGGCGGTGTCGATGATCGAGGGCAGCACGGCGTTGACCGTGACCTTGCCCTTCAGTTCCGCAGCGAGCGACTCGGTGAGGCGGTGCACGCCGGCCTTCGAGGCGGCATAGGGACCCATGCCGGAGGCCGCCTGCAAGGCGCCGAGCGCGCCCATATTGATGATCCGCCCGGCGCCCGACTTGGTGAGATGCGGAATGGCGGCGCGCGAGGTGTTGAGCGCCGTCATCACGTTCATCGCATACATGCGCTGCCAGGTCGCCGGATCGCCGTCGCCGACCGCCTCGAAGGTAAAGCCGCCGGCGATGTTGATCAGCCCGTCGAGCCGGCCGAAATGCGAGGCCGCCTTGTCGATCGCGGCCGTCGCCTGCGCCGTGTCGGTGAGGTCGACGCCGCCCAGCTCGATATGGTCGGCCGTCGCCGCAAGCGATGACGCGGCATGATCGATGCCGGCGACGCGCGCGCCGCGCGCCAGCGCCTCTGTGGCGACCACTTTGCCAAGCGCGCCGAGGGCGCCCGTGATGACGATGGCTTTTCCTTGCATGGCGGTCTCCGCATTCGCGAGCAAACGAATGCCCACTATGATCAGGCGGAATTCATTTGCAATGCCGCCAATTTCGTCGCCTACTGCGCGTATTCATCAATTCATTCATCTCAAGGATGTTTGCGATGCCGACACCCAGACCGTGCGAAACCCATCTCGACCTCGTCAGGTTCGGACATAAGCTGCCGCACTTCGCGGATGCGCTGCGGCATCAGCGCAAGATCAAGCTGGTGGCGCTTGGATCGTCGTCGACCGCGGGCGCCGACAACATCCTGCCGTTCCCGCCGCGGCTCGAGATGCTGCTGCGGCAACGCTTCTTCGGCCGGATGATCGATGTGATCAATCGCGGGATCGGCGGGCAGGAGGCGCCGGAGGAATATTCGCGCATCGAGTCCGACGTGACGGCTGAGGCGCCGGTGCTGGTGATCTGGCAAGTCGGCACCAACGCCGTCTATAAGAGCTACAATCCGGCCGAGGTGCGCGCGACGCTGGAGGCCGGGCTCGACGTGCTCGCGGCGCTTCCGCTTGACGTCGTCGTGATGGATTCCCAGTACACGCAGGCGATCGTCGGCACGGAAGCTGCGCTCAATCTCGCCAACGTGATCATGCCGATGATCGCCGAAGTGACTGCAAACAAGAAGGTGAATCTGTTCAGTCGCTTCGCGCTGATGAAGCGCTGGACCGATGACGGGATTCCACTCGCCGAGCTCGACGATGGCGGGCAGCTTCATACCAGCGAATGGGCGACCAATTGCGTAACCCAGTCGCTGTTCGGCGCGATCGACGACGCCTTGAAGCCGGAGGCGATCACGTAAGCCCAACGACGTCGGCCCGACTACGTAAGACTACGGGGTAGGGCTTGTTGGATAAAATTTGCAGCAGTTCTGTAAGTCGTTTGCAGAACCCTTTCCTTAGAAGCGGAACTCCAGCCAAGGTAGGGGTTATGCGAATGGGAAATCTTCCGGATCACGGTTTACCGCTGGTTCAGCTTAAGGAGCAGCGGCGCGATCTCGTGGTGGCGCTGCAAAACCGCAAGGGACCAGTGGGCAGCTGGGAATTGATGCAGATCGCCGCGATCCAGCAGGCGATCTCGGCGTTCGAGGATGTGATTGCCGACCTCGATGCGGAGCTCGAGCTCGAGGCCGCAGCGGCCTGAGCTTTTTTAGTTCAGCCGCGTTTTCTTCACGCGAACCGGTGTGCACGTCGCTCGAAAAGTCGGGCGAACTGATCAGGCCTGCAGATAGCGGCCTTCGAGCGCCTTGCGCTCGGCCTGGCCGAGCCCGAGGCCGTCGCGGAAATAACCGTCGAGGCCGCCATAGTCGGCATCGATCGCCTCGAATGCAGCCTCCAGAAACGCCGCGCGCACGGTGCCGAGCACCTGCTTGACGTCGTCAGGCAACTCGGTGCTATGGGCCGGGTCGCGCTTGTAGAACTGGTTGGTCAGGAGATAGTCGTCCGCGATCACCTGCTCGGACACGCCGAGCGCGTGCAGGATCAGCGCGCAGGCAAATCCGGTGCGGTCCTTGCCGGCGGTGCAGTGGATCACGAGCGGCGCCCGGTCTTCCAATAGATGAGCAAACAGCGTGCGGTAGCGCGCCGTGTTGTCCTGCACATAGCCCCGGTAGGAGTCCCGCATCACGTCGATCGCATCGGCTTCCGAGAGCTGACGGTTGCCGGCGATCTCGCGCAGCGAAGCCACCACGGTCGGCTCGACGGGAAGCGAATGCACGGTGACGTCGCTCATGCCGCACAGCGCCTCGGCGCGCTCGGCGACGCCGCGAAAATCGAACGCGCTCCTAACCCCGAGCGAGCGCACCACGGCAACGTCCTGCTCGGTGAGATGCGCAAGATGGTTGGAGCGGAAGATCTGGCGCCAGCGCACCGTCCGCCCGTCGTGCGTCTGGTAGCCGCCAAGGTCGCGAAAATTGCTGGCGCCGGCGAGATTGAGATGACGGGCAGGGGCTTCGGACATCGGGCGGGCCTGTTGCAGCTGATGAGGTCTTGGCGCAGGAATAGCGGCGCAGACAGGTCTATAACCGGCCCGTTGGGGGGAGAATATGACTTATCGCGGGGGCGCCATTGTCATCGGCGCAATTCTTTTCGAGCTCTTTGGTTCCTCGAACGTGTCGGCGCAGTCCGCCTTCCGGAATTATCATTGCGCTGACGGCACGCAGTTCATTGCCGGGTTCTTCAACGGGGATACGCGCGCGCATCTGCAACTCGACGGCAAGGCGGTGACGCTGAAGAAGCGCCTGTCGCTGACGGGCACGCGCTACAAGGGCGGCGGGGTCACGCTCGAGATCAGCCGGGCCGGGCTTGCCAGGCTCCGGCATGCGAGGCGGCCGGCGACGGCATGCGAGCTGGCATGAAAAAAGGGCCGAAACGCTCGCGTTCCGACCCTTGTTATTGTTCTGCTGCTGTCTGACGTTTTTGCGTCGCGCCCCTCGATCGCATCGGCATCAGTGATCGCGGCCCGGCTTGGCGTCGTCGATGGCCGCCTGATGGTACCAGCTCTCGCTGCAGGCCGAGGTCTCGACTTCAGCGGCGAGTTCGAGCGCGGTCCGCGCCTCACCGTAGCGGCGTCCGCCGAGAGCCGCGCGGCCCCCTGCCGGGAATTGATAGATTGTTGCCGATCCCTGGATCGGTCCTTGGTTTTGGCCCGTGGTGATCATGTCAAAGTCTCCTTTGGCCGGAGCGAGCCTCCATGGTGCGCCCGACTCATTCGCGTGTGGTTACCGTGTTTTCGATATCGGACCGGGCTGGGCGGGGCGCAAGTGACCAAGAAATAGTCATTGTTTGATCAATTCGTGGGCAGATTCGGGTTTGCTTCCTGTGAGGCAGGATGCGGCTGACCAACGCTTGAGCCGCGACGATGGTTGCGGGGCACCCGATCGTTGGACACGAACTGTCACATGGCGCTGCCGCCGCATTAAGCGGCAGGCGATGCCGTAGCCGAATTTGCTGCAGAAACGGGCGGCGGAGGGCGCTGGGAGAAGATTTTGACTGACCGCGGCGCATGCCAGCCGCGCTGCTATGTCGCAGAAAAAAATGCGATCTCCGCTGTGGACATCCGCGGCCGGGCGGGCGCCGCAGTGCAGCGACTGGCATTTTAATTGCTTAGTAAGAGCCGGCCGATGGTGGCCGGGTACGCGTGCGGCGGCCGACTGGCTTTCGGTTCCTCACGGTTTTGCATCATCAACAGAGAGGTTCAATGACCAAGTACAAGCTCGAGTATATCTGGCTCGACGGATATACGCCGACGCCGAGCCTGCGCGGTAAGACGCAGATCAAGGAATTCGCGTCGTTCCCGACCCTCGAACAGCTTCCGCTGTGGGGCTTTGACGGTTCGTCCACCCAGCAGGCTGAAGGCCACAGCTCTGACTGCGTGCTGAAGCCGGTCGCCTGCTATCCCGACGCCGCGCGCGAGAACGGCGTGCTGGTGATGTGCGAAGTCATGATGCCCGACGGCAAGACGCCGCATGTCTCGAACAAGCGCGCCACCGTTCTGGATGACGAAGGCGCCTGGTTCGGCTTCGAGCAGGAATACTTCTTCTACAAGGACGGCCGTCCGCTCGGCTTTCCGGAAGAGGGTTATCCGGCGCCGCAGGGCCCGTACTACACCGGCGTCGGCTACAAGAACGTCGGCAGCGTCGCCCGCAAGATCGTCGAAGAGCATCTCAATCTCTGCCTCGCCGCCGGCATCAACCACGAAGGCATCAACGCCGAAGTGGCGAAGGGCCAGTGGGAATTCCAGATCTTCGGCAAGGGCTCCAAGACCGCCGCTGACCAGATGTGGATGGCCCGCTACCTGATGCTGCGCCTCACCGAGAGTTACGGCATCGATATCGAATTCCATTGCAAGCCGCTCGGCGACACCGACTGGAACGGCTCGGGCATGCACGCCAACTTCTCGACCAAGTACATGCGCGAAGTCGGCGGCAAGGAGTACTTCGAGAGCCTGATGAAGGCCTTCGACAAGAACCTGATGGATCACATCGCCGTCTACGGTCCGGACAACGACAAGCGCCTGACCGGCAAGCACGAGACCGCGCCGTGGAACAAGTTCAGCTACGGCGTGGCTGACCGTGGTGCCTCGATCCGCGTTCCGCACTCCTTCGTCAACAACGGCTACAAGGGCTATCTGGAAGACCGTCGCCCGAACTCGCAAGGCGACCCCTACCAGATCGCTTCGCAGATCCTGAAGACGATCTCCGAGGTTCCGACCGGCGCCAAGGCTGCGGCCTAAGCTGCTATCGGACCCGGATGGAGCCATCCGGTACCGCAAATCGGGTCCGCTAGGGCGACAGCCTTGGCGGACCTTCGCTATTTAGCGATACCCTTTGCAGGCGGCGTTCCGCCGAAACCGGTTTCGCTGCGTTATGAACCGCGCTAGATAACGGGTGCATCTTGGCTGCCGGGGACGCGGCGCTTGTTTGAGGGGTTTTACAAGGTCCGGTTCGAACTCGGCGGCGCCGTCGGCCGCAGCGTGATGTATGTCGGCGATGGCAAGATGCTGGGCGGCAATTCGGCGTTCGCCCATATCGGCACCTACCAGAAAGCCGGCGACGAGGTCGCAGTCGAGATCCAGACCGTCCGCCACAACCCCGATCCAAACTACCGCGCGATGGCCGGTACCGATGACGCCACGCTGATTGCCAAAGGCCGGCCGGACGGCGACCTCTACCGCTTCAAGGGCGAGCTGAAGGAGTTGCCCGGCGTGCCGTTCCAGTCGGTGATGACGCCGATCACCGGGGAGGACATCCCCATCGCCGGCGGGGTCGGCGAGGGTGGCGTCATCAACGGGCTCTATTCGGTCCACATCCGCGTGCTCGACGGGGTCGACGGCGGCCTCACCGGCGTGATGCTGCTGAATAACGGCCGCATCCTCGGCGGCGACGCCTTCTTCTACTATCTCGGCACCTACACTTCCGAGAAGGGCCGCTGGAAGGGCCAGATCCTCAATCAGGAGCACACTTCGGCGATGGGCGAGAACCCGATCTTTGGCGGCCACGAGGTCGGCATCGGCTTTGCCGGCACCTGCGACGCCGAGGGCGCCGTGCTGGAGGCGACCGCGCTTGCCGGCAAGCGCAGCCTGCGCCTCACGGCCGCGCTCAAGCTGATGCGGCGGGCATAGGCGATATGAGCGGTTCGGTTCGTGTGCTTTCGACGCTGGCGCTCAAGGGTGCGGTCGCGCGGCTTGCCGCCGCCTATCAGGCGGCGAGCGGCGTTGCGATCGACGCCGATTTCGCCCCGACGCTGGCGCTGCTCGAACGCCTGCGCGGCGGCGAGGGCGCCGACCTCGTGATCCTGACCCGCGAAGGCCTCGATGAGATGATCGGCGAGGGCCGCGTTGCGCGGGAGAGCGCAGTGGATCTTGCGCGTTCCCATGTCGGCGTCGCGGTGAAGGCGGGGGCGGCGCATCCCGACATCGCAACTGAAGCCGCGCTGCGTGCGGCGCTGCTCGGTGCGCGGGCGGTGGCCTATTCGCGGCTCGGCGCCAGCGGCATCCTGTTCGCGCAGCTGATCGCGCGTCTCGGCATTGTGGCGGCGATTAACGCGCGGGCGGTGATCATTCCGAGCGGCTTCACCGCGGTAAAGCTCGTCAGCGGCGACGCCGATCTCGCAATCCAGCAGATCAGTGAGTTGAAGCAGATCGAGGGCATCGAGGTCGTCGGGCCGATTCCGCTGGATTTGCAGACCCCGGCGGTGTTTTCCGCCGGCCGCATGGCAGCCTCGCAGCGCGCAGCGGCCGCCGATCATCTGCTGCGCTATCTGTCGTCGGCTGATGTCGCGCCAGTGCTGCGCGAGACCGGGCTCGAGCCTTGAATTCGCCCGCACCGCGACGCAACCTGCTGGTCATGTTCAAACCACTTCATGCGATTGTCTTAGCTGCGGCGCTGGCCGCGCCCGTGCTTGCCCACGCGCAATCGGCCGACCTCGTGCTGTGCGACCGGCTTGCCGCCGATCCCACCGATCCCGACAAGCCGGCCGACGTGAAGGGCGTGCCCGACATCGCGTCGGCCGACATTGCGACCGCGATCAAGTACTGCGCGGTGGCCGCAAGATCGTCGCGCCGCGCGATGTACCAGCTCGGCCGGGCCTATGCCGCCAACCGGCAGACGGCGGAAGCCGCAAGCGCGTGGCGCAAGGCGGCCGACAAGGGCTCGACCTCGGCGATGGTCGAACTCGGCGTGCTCTACGGCAACGGCACCGGCGTTGCCAAAGACGAGGCGCAGGCGCGCAAATTGTTCGAGCGCGCGGCGCAGGCCGGCAACGCGCGCGGCGTCAGCAATCTCGCCGCGCTCGGCGGCGGCGGCGCGGCAGCTGATCCGGCACGCGCGCGCGAATTGCTCGCCAAATCCGCCGAGACCAATGCCGAAGCGCAGTACCAGCTCGGCATGATGCTGGCCGAAGGCCAGGGCGGCGCGCAGGACGATGCCGGCGCGCGGGCGCTGTTCGAGAAGGCCGCTGCGCAGAACCATCCGGGCGCGCTGGAGCGGATGGGCGCCTTCGCGCAGGCCGGTCGCGGCGGGCCGAAGGACAGCGATGCCGCGAAAGCCTATTACGAGCGGGCGGCGGCGCTCGGCGACGAGGATGCCAAGAAGGCGCTGGAGCGGGCCCGCTGTCCTTATGTCATCAAGGACAAGCGCGGCAATACCGTGACCAATCTCTGCTTCTAACTGAACTGGAACGCTCGCCGCGGCATGTCGTTGACATGCGAAAGGCATTGGCGAGGTGCTGCGATGATCCGCAAACTAAGTTCCGGCGAGTACCGGCTCTATTCCCGCAAGGTCAATCCGAAGACCGGCAAGCGCCGCAATCTCGGCACCTTCAAGTCGCGCGCGGCGGCGGAGAAGCACGAGCGCGACGTGCAGTATTTCAAGCGCCACTAGTTCGGAGTTGCGCGACTTAAGGCACTGGGCAGGCCGCGCCGGTCTTCACCCAGGCCTCGACCAGCGCGCCGGCCTGCGCCTGCGTGCCCGGTGCCGGTGCGCGGCCGAAGCCGGGGTGCCACGCCCAGCCCACCAGCGTGTCCTTGCCGATATGCTCGACCAGCTCCTCGACCTTGCGGCCGCCATTGCGTGCGGGGTCGCGGATTTGCGCGCAAATCTCGCCGACGGTCTTGCCGGCCCATGCCATCTCGCGCGGCGCAAGGTGCCATTCCGGATGGCCCGGCACCCGACCGGGGTCGAAATTGGCGTGCTGGTGACAGATCGAGCAGCGCATGGCGTCCTTGCCGTGGCCGTCCGCACCGCGCGTCACCGGCGGCTGATGCATGCGGCTGATGTCGCCCTGCCGCGGGCTGTCGCCGGCGGGATGGCAATTGGTGCAGCGCGGATGCGTCAACACCTTGCCGAGCTCGGTGAAGATCGCCGCCGAGCGCTGCTCGACATTCTCGATGCCGGCAAAGCTTTCCGGCGAGGCGAGGGCGTGGCTCGCGCTTTCCGACGCCGCGTAGCCCGCGCACAGGCTGGTCGCGAGCGCCGTCAGCACCGCAACGATCCGAAACCGCGTTTCCGATGGCATTGCTCGCGCGCTCACTTGCTGGCGGTCAGATAGCGTTTGGAATCGGCGAGGATCACGTCGCGCACCGCCTGATGATACTTGATGTAGCCGGTGCAGCGGCACAGATGGCCGTCGAGCGCCTCCGCAATGACGCTCTCGAGCTGGTCCCGCGCCACAGGCGTCTTCGCCAGCCGTTCGAGCAGCACCTGGCCTTCGTTGAGGAAGCCGGCCGTGCAATAGCCGCACTGGAACGCGAAGTGGTCGATGAAGGCGCGCTGCAACGCCGAGAGTTCGCCGTCCCTGGCGTGGCCCTCGATGGTGCGGATCGCCTTGCCGTCGAAATTCGCGGCCGGCACCACGCAGGTCGGGGTGGTGTAGCTCGTGCCGTCGGGATTATCGATGATGACGGCACAGCTCAGGCATTGCGCGGCGCCGCAGCCGAACTTGGTGCCGGTCATCCCGAGCATTTCCCGAAGGAAATCGTTCATCGAGAGGTCGTCGCGGACCTCGATCGGGCCGTGCTTCTGGCCGTTGATGGTAAGGTTGAGCGTCGTCACGCCAGCGCTCCCTTGAGCAGGCTTGTTGTCACCGGCAGTGAGCGGAAGCGGTGACCGGTGGCGTCGTTGATGGCGTTGAGCAGCGCCGGCACGATCGGGATCATCACCACCTCGGCCATGCCCTTCGGCGGCTCGTCCGGCGTCAGCGGCGGCAGCATCTCGATCTCGAGATCGTGCAGCGGCAGGTCGGAGCCGCGCGCGATCAGGTACTGGCCGAGATTCCACTGCCCGTTGCCGGGGCCGCCTTCGAACGGCGGCAGGGTTTCCAGCAGGGCGTAGCCGACGCCCATCGCGAACCCGCCATGCGACTGGCCGAGCACCACTTCAGGCACCAGCGCCTGGCCGCATTCGAACACGCTGTAGGCCTTGGCGATGCGCAGGATTCCGGTCGCGCGCTCGATCTCGACGCGGACCAGCGTGCCGCACATCGAGGTGTAGGCGGTGCCGATCCGGTTGTTGTCGGTCGGCGGGAATTTCACGCTTGTTCGGTCGATCCGCTCGAACTGGCTTCGCCCGCGACGAACAGCGAGCGCGTCGATCTCGGCGCGATACTGTTCGCCGAACAGAGGGAAGCGGGCGCGCGACCAGGCCCAGCGCGAGAAGCTGTGCGCGACGGCGCCGGTGACGAAGCCGCGCGCATGCGCGGTCGCGGCAAGCTTCGGCAAGGGCAGCGGTGCGAGATCGTCGAGCACCAGCTGGCCATCCTTCCAGTGTGCCTTGTCCCATTGGCGAGCACGGGGATCGGCCTTGGCGATGTGCCAAAGCTCGAGCGCCGCCGGCCACAGGCCGAAGCGGAAGATGACGCGGGCCGCCTCGGCCGACGAGTGCGTGCCGACATGGGCGCCGATCGACGCGCTGGTCGCCGAGCTGATCGCGGGCACCCAGCGCGGGTTCCTCTCGGCGATATCCTGGGTCTTCTGATCCATCGTGTAGGGATCGCCCGAGGTAACGAGGCCAAGCGCGTCATAGCTGTCGACGCGGGAGACCGCGACCTCATCGGCGACGGCGCCGAGATGGCTCGCGACCCGGTTGGCGAGCGCGGTGCCGACGCCATTACCCATCTCGACATGGTCGCAGTGAATCGCGATCCGTCCTTCGGCATCGATCTCGACCCGGCCGAGCGAGCAATCCGCGCCCGAGCCGTAATCCTTGGTGACGCAGGCGACGCCGGTGCCGACCAGCCGCCCCTCCGGCGCCTTCTGCTTGAAGTCAGCGCGCTGCCGCCAGATCGGATGCTTCTCGAGCTTGTCGAGGATGTCTGATGTGCGCACCGACACGATGTAGGGATTGCCGGTCATGGTGCGGCCGTTCTGCTTCAGCGCATTGTTGCGCCGGAATGCGATCGGATCGACCTTGAGCTCGCTCGCCGCCTCGTCGATCAGGACTTCGAGCGCGGTCATGGTCTGCAGCGTGCCGTAGCCGCGCATCGAGCCTGCGGTGACGCCGCGCGAATGCAGCGCCACGGTGGTGACGTCGACTTTCGGGATGTCGTAGATACCGATCGCAGCGGTCGCGGCAACGACCGCGACATTGGCCGAGAAGTTGGCGAGCCCGCCGCCGTCGAGCACATGGTCGGCGGCAAATGCCGTGATCTTGCCGCTGGCGCGATCGATGCCGATCCGCGAGCGCATCTTGATCGGGTGGCGTTTGATGCCGCCCTGGAATTGCTGGTAGCGGTCCTGTGCCAGCCGCACCGGCCGGCCGGGGAAGAACATCGCCGCCAGCGCAACGTAGAGCACGAATGGTGTATGGTCGCGGCCGCCGAAGCCGCCGCCGACATGGGCGAACTGCGCGTTGATGTGCGTGGGCCGGAACGGCGCGCGGGCCTTGCCGAGCATGAAGGCGATCGACTCGGTCGCCTCATAGGGCGACTGCACGCCGAGCACCAGTTCGAGATTGCCGCTGTTGTCGCTGTACCAGGCGAGCCCGCTCTCCGGCTCGAGGAACATCGGATCGACCGACTGGGTCTCGAACTCGCGGTCGAGCACGAGCTGTGTCGGATCGTCCTTGGCGAGTTGGGCGCGGATCGCTTCGCCATGGGTTGCGGCCTTGGCGTAGTCGGCCTTGGTCTCCTTGGCGAGCGGCAGCCAGACCGGCAGCGCCGCGTTCTGGATGCGGCTCGGCGAAACCCAACCGGCCTGGATCGGCGAATAGACGTCGGGCGCATCAGGCGAGGCGCCCGCCACGCGCGTGAAGCGATACGCGCCGTAGTTCGGCAGGATGACCGGCCCGGTCTCGTCGCCGAATTTGACGAAGCCGCCGTCGCGCAGCGCGAGGCGCGCGCGGTCGAAGGCGTCGAACTGCTCGAAGATCAACAGCGCGACCGGTTGTCCGAGATAGAGCGGCGTCTTGCCGACCGGGCAGAACAGGTCGCCGGTGTAGAACTCCGGGACCCGCGTGCCGATCCGGTCGAGATCGGCAGCGGTTACGATAACCGACGGCTTTGCCGGACCATCGAGACGGGCGAGGTCGATGCCGGCATAGACATGCGTCGCGTCATCGGCGCGGACCAGGATGGCGTGCGCGGTGGTCGCGGGCCAGCCCGGCATGTCGGCGGCGCGGAAGTCGGACGCGTAGAGTTTTGCGCCGGTGACCTTGGCGACGCCGTCGACACGGCCGGCGCCCTTTTCCGCCGGGTTGAAATGGCCGCGGCCGGGCAGCGTCTCGCGGGTCGCGAAAGCCGGTTCCTTCGCCAGCGCCAGATGCGACAGGCTGACCGAGATGCCGCCTGCCGACAACCACTTCACGAATTCGCGTCGCGAAGGCCGCATGGTCTGATCTTTCATCGACACCTCGACGACGGCATATCGCGCCGGGGTTTAACAATTGGTGCAATACACGCGAAGGTATTGCGGCAAAGCGAGCGCAACCGCAACGCCGCAATAGGTCGTAGCTGCCTCACTTGTAGCTTTGGTCTCACTTCAGGTCGGCGATGGTGGCCGGTCCCGGACCCGGCGTGATCAGCGTCGGCCACTGCTTGGAACCGAACGGCACCAGCGGCGGCAGGAAGGCCGTCATGCCGCGCTTCTTGGTCTCGGCGATGATCGCCTCGCGCGCATCGCCCCCCATCAGCTCATAGTCCATCAGGTGATAGCTGCCGAAAAACAGCGCGCCGACCGAGCGGTCCGCGATGATCCGGGTCAGCGACTCCAGCATGTCCGACGGCGTGGTGGTGAAGGAGATCGTCTCGATCAGCATCAGGCGGCCGTTGATGGCGTCAGGTCCGAAGAACTGCGCCAGCACGCTGAAGATCACGTTGTTCTGCCGCGCCACATAGATCGTGTTGCTCGCGCCGTAGGTCTTGTCCCAGTCGGCGCCGAGCTGGGATTTCCAGTCGGCCATGACCGTCATCCAGTGCGCTACCTGGGTCTGCGCGGCCCAGGCGACGTTCCTGGCGAGCAGCGGCGCCTGCTTCTTGCCGAACGCCTCGAGCGTCGCGAAGGGGATTGCGCCGGCGGTGAGGCATTCATCCATGAAGGCGATGTTGTTCTTGAGGATGGCACGGTTGTTGTCGCGCCAGTCCGCCTGCATCGGCGTGGCATCGAGCCCGTCGAGCGCCGATTGCATCCGGCTGCGATAGGCCTGCATCGACCCGCGCCATGCCTTGTCGGCGGGATTGTTGACATAGGGGCCGACCACCTCGGCCAGCGCCATCGTGCTGTGGCCGACCGACTTCAGCAGCTGATAGACGATCGGCACCTGCGGCGCTTCGGTCGGCGGCTTGCCCGGCCGGTACAGGATCAGGCGGCCGCCGGCGCCGGAGAACAGCCCGAGGATCACAGGGTGTTTGTCGAGGATGTTCTTCTGGAAAATCCGCGCCGCATCGCCGTAGAGCTCGAACATGCCGGTGTTGAGCGCGAGCACGTCCTTGGTCGCGACATCGGCCGGCGTTGATAAGGTCTTACCGGAGATCGGCGGGCAGCGACTGCGCCAGGGCTGTGCCGCCGCTGCCGAGCAGCAGCGCCAGCGCGGCGGCCAGGCCAAAGCGATTGATCATGTGATGCTCCTCGAAGCCTCGCCTGTGTCGAGGCCGGGTGCGGCCGCGCGACCATTGGCGGAATGCGCAAATGCTGGACGCAATGAACTGGGAGAGTAGAGAATCTGCAGACCGGATCCCGCGTGACGCGGCACGACGCGGGCGGTGCCTACAGCTAAGCGACGAATCGGCCGCTGTCCACACCCGGACATTGCGGGCTTGCCTGCGCCAAAAGACGCAATGGTGCGGCGTTCGGCCTGGTGCTATGTGGCGAACAGAATCAATTTTATTTTTTGGATTTTTGCGTGCTCAACGGACTTTACAAGGTCGAGTACGGCATCAACGGCGCATTCGGCCGCAGCATCATGTGCATGCATGACGGCAAGATGCTGGGCGGCAATTCGGCCTTTGCCCATCTCGGCACCTATCAGGTGACGGAAGGCGAGATCGCCGCCGAGGTGATCACCGAGCGCCACAATGACGATCCGAATTTCAAGCCGCTGATGGGCGCCGACGTCACCGTCATCAAGGTGCGCGGTAGGAGCGAGGGTTCCACCATCCTGCTCGAGGGCAAGGCCGACGCCATGCCGGACGGCGTGTTCTGGGCGAATTTGGCGCCGCTCGACGACGAGGCCTTGCCGCCGCGCGGGGCGGTCGGTCCCGGCGGCATCGTCAACGGACTGTACTCGATCCATCTGCGCGCGCTCGACGGTGTCGATGCCGGGCTCACCGGGGTCATGCTGCTGATGGACGGCCGCATCCTCGGCGGCGATGCGTTCTTCTACTATCTCGGTTCGTATTCGTCAGCCGATGGCCGCTGGCGAGGCGAGATCGTCAACCAGGAGCATACGCCGGCGAAGGGCGAGTACCCGGTGTTCGGCGGTTATGAAGTCGGCATCGGTTTTGCCGGTTCGTGCCGTGCGGACGGTGCCGAACTCGAAGGCATCGCGCTGGCCGGCAAGCGCAGCCTTCGACTGTCCGCCGAATTGCGGCTGATGCGCCGCGCCTGACGAGAGCCCGTCAATCCTTGATCAGAAGCACGCCGCCGATGATCAGCGCGATGCCGGCCAGCCGTGAAACCGACACGGGGTGCTGCGCCAGCCCGAACAGGCCAAAATGGTCCATCGCGATGCCCGCGAGCATTTGACCCGCAACCACCAGTGCCAGCAGGGTCGCGGCGCCGAGCGGCGGCAGCAGCAGGATCATCAGCAGGATGAAGATGCCGCCGAGGACGCCGCCGCTCCAGGCCCACCACGGCACAGCCGTCACCAGCTTCCAGGACGGCACCGGCTCCCGCGTCGCGACCAGCACGACCGCCATCGCCACGAGCCCGCCGAGATAGCTGACGAGCCCGGCCCAGGCCGGCGAGTTGAGGGCGGACCTGAGATTGCCGTTCAGGACCTGCTGAACGGCGACGCAGATGCCGGCGCCGAGCGCGAGCAGATAGAGAAACCAGACTTGCATAAGATGCCCCAAAACCGATCGTCGAACCGCTTCATGTCATATTCGATTGGGAACGATCGTGGCATGCACGAAACGCGGCACGAACCTGCGGAATGGGCTTCCACCCACGTCCCAGATCGAATAAGAGGCCGCAAACCCTCAGTTCCCCAGTATTAGAGCATGATCCGCCTCGATAACGTCTCCAAGCAAGTCGGCCACCAGATCCTCTTCATCGAAGCTTCCGCTGCGCTCCAGAAGGGCGAGAAGATCGGCCTCGTCGGGCCGAACGGCGCCGGCAAGACCACGCTGTTCCGGATGATCTCGGGCCGGGAAATCCCGGACGAGGGCCAGGTCTCGCTCGATCGCGGCATTTCGATCGGCTATTTCAGCCAGGATGTCGGCGAGATGTCCGGCCGCAGCGCGGTCGCCGAGGTGATGGATGGGGCAGGGCCCGTCAGCGTGGTCGCGGCCGAGCTCAGGGAACTCGAGGCCGCAATGGCCGACCCCGACAAGGCCGACGAGATGGATGACATCATCGCGCGCTATGGCGAGGTGCAGCATCAGTTCGAGGAGCTCGACGGCTACGCGCTCGACGGCCGCGCGCGCGAGGCGCTGGCGGGTCTCGGCTTCAGCCAGGAGATGATGGACGGTGACGTCGGCAAACTCTCCGGCGGCTGGAAGATGCGGGTGGCGCTGGCGCGCATCCTCTTGATGCGTCCGGACGTCATGCTGCTCGACGAGCCGAGCAACCATCTCGATCTCGAAAGCCTGATCTGGCTCGAGCAGTTCCTGAAGGGTTATGAGGGCGCGCTCTTGATGACCTCGCATGACCGCGAGTTCATCAACCGGATCATCAACAAGGTGGTCGAGATCGACGCCGGCCAGCTCACCACCTATTCCGGCAATTACGAGTTCTACGAACAGCAGCGCGCGCTCTCCGACAAGCAGCAGCAGGCGCAGTTCGAGCGGCAGCAGGCGATGCTCGCCAAGGAGATCAAGTTCATCGAGCGCTTCAAGGCGCGCGCCTCGCACGCGGCCCAGGTGCAGAGCCGGGTGAAGAAGCTCGACAAGATCGAGCGGGTCGAGCCGCCGCGGCGACGGCAGACCGTAGCGTTCGAATTCCAGTCGGCGCCGCGCTCGGGCGAGGATGTCGTCAGCCTGAAGAATGTCCACAAGGCCTATGGCAGCAAGCGCATTTATGACGGCCTCGACTTCATGATCCGTCGCAAGGAGCGCTGGTGCGTGATGGGCATCAACGGTGCCGGCAAGTCGACGCTCCTGAAGCTGGTCGCCGGTTCAACCGAGCCCGACGACGGCGCGGTCGCGGTCGGCGGCAGCGTCAAGATGGGCTATTTCGCCCAGCATGCGATGGATCTGCTCGATGGCGAGCGCACCGTGTTCCAGTCGCTGGAGGACGCGTTTCCGCAGGCTGGGCAGGGCAGCCTTCGCGCGCTGGCCGGCTGCTTCGGCTTCTCCGGCGACGACGTCGAGAAGAAGTGCCGGGTGCTCTCGGGCGGCGAGAAGGCGCGGCTCGTCATGGCGAAGATGCTGTTCGATCCGCCGAACTTCCTGGTGCTCGACGAGCCGACTAACCATCTCGATCTCGCCACCAAGGAGATGCTGATATCAGCGCTCTCCGAGTTCGAGGGCACGATGCTGTTCGTCTCGCACGACCGGCATTTCCTCGCCGCGCTTTCCAACCGCGTGCTGGAGCTGACCCCCGACGGCATCCACCAATATGGCGGCGGCTACACTGAATATGTCGCGCGTACCGGCCAGGAAGCGCCGGGACTGCGGAGCTAGCTCAAGCTCTCCACCGCGCGCAAAACGCCTCGACATCGCCCGATTGGAATTCCGGCAGGCGCTCCCAGATGGTCTCAGGCGGCCAGTTCCACCAGGCGATCTGCAATAGCTCGGCTGCGATCTTGCGGTTGAACCGCTCCTTGATCGGCCGGGCCGGCACGCCGCCGACGATGGTGTAGGGCGCGACATCGCGCGAGACCACGGCGCCGGCCGCCAGCACCGCGCCGTCTCCGACGGTGACGCCGGGCAGCACGATCACGCCGTGGCCGATCCAGACGTCGTTACCGATCACGACGCGATCCGCGCGTCGGCTCCTGAAGAAGTCATGATCGCGCTCGGCTGAGGCGGTGTAATATTCCGGACAATAGGTGAAGCGATGCTGGGAGGGGCGCTCGAGCGGATGATTGGGCGCGCCGATCCGGACCTGCGCCGCGATCGCGCAGAAGCGGCCGATCACGGCGTCGGCGACGATGCAGCCGCTGCCGAGATAGGAGTAGTCGCCAAGCTCGGTGTATTCGATCGCGGTGTCGCCGAGAACCTCACAGCAACGTCCGACCCTGACCTCGCGCAGCTTGACCGTCGGCTCGATGACGGTTTCGGCGATCTTGGGGCGGGTCAGGCTCGGTGCGTTCATAGCGTTGTCCTCGATGCGACGAGCCGCTTCAGTCGCACAATTTCTATGACGGAGAGATGACAGGAGGAGGCCGGATCTAACGCCCGGCGAGGCGGGCGATGGTCTCGATTTCGTTGGTCCAGATCCCGCCGGAATAGCTTTCGGGCAGGCGCCGGAACAGGTCGGCATCGTCGACCCCGGTCGAGAATTCGCCGCCCTGATAAGGCCCGAGCACGAAGACCGCGCTGTTGGCCGCGGCCATGCGGTTGAGGAAGCGGTCCGGCCATCCCCATAGCCAGGGCGCGTAGTTGATCGGCACCAGCACGATGGCGTTGCGGCAGGCATCAGGCACGATGCCGGTCCAGCCATAGCCGATATAGCGGACGAGGCATCTCTTGAGCGTCGCGCGCGAAATGGTTCGGGTCTCCGGCGCAAGCCGCCGGATCGTCTCGATCGGCTCGTCGCCGCCATAAACCATGATCAGCTTGCGCCGTTCGGCGGCGAGCCGGTTCAAGACCGTTGCGAGCTTCTCGCCTTCGGAGGGATCGCGGCTCTTGACGTTGATCAGGAGCCGGCGATCCGGAAAGGTCTTAAGCACCTCGTCCAGCGACGGCATCAGGCCGATGCCCTTGCCGCGGAACGGGAAGGTCTTGCCGCCATCGGCCGTGTAGCCATAGCCGATATCGAGCATCTTCAGCCGCGCCATCGGCTGTTCGCGGGTGACGCCCTGGCCATCGGTGCGGCAATCGACGGTCCAGTCGTGAAACACCGCGAACTCGCCGTCGGTCGTCGGATGGACGTCGAGCTCGACGATATCGGCGCCGCGCTCGAAGCTCGCCCGCATCGAGCGGATCGTGTTCTCGAGATAGTCATGGGTCGGCGGCAGCATGCGCGCCGCGGTGCAGGTGTCGTTCTTGAGGTCGCGCTCGTCGAAGCGCTGCGCCATGC
Organism: Bradyrhizobium australafricanum; assembly: GCF_020329495.1. Taxonomy (NCBI): domain Bacteria; kingdom Pseudomonadati; phylum Pseudomonadota; class Alphaproteobacteria; order Hyphomicrobiales; family Nitrobacteraceae; genus Bradyrhizobium; species Bradyrhizobium australafricanum. The sequence continues at coordinate 66,902 of NZ_JAGKJL010000038.1, forward strand.
CGCGATGGGCGAGCAGCACCGGCTTGCCGCCGGCATGCGTTGCGAGAAGGCTCGTGTTGTTGAGGTAGATTGCGGCGGCGACGGCAACGATCGCCGCTGCCGCGTATTTCAGTTTCCTGCCCAAGCGACTCGGTTCCTTGCTGGATCGCCGGCCCGGGTAGGGGTGCTTTCTGGTCGATTTGCGGCGGCCTAATCCTTCAAGCCGTCGATTGCGGCAATCGCCCGCACCATCGCGTCCTGGAGCGCCGCGCTGTTGGCGGGATTCGACTGGCGGCGACGGCCGGGATCGTCGAAATCGTGGGTGGCACCCGGATAAACCACGACGTCGATCTTGCTGCCGGCAGCAACGGAGCGGCTGGCGACGTCCCGGCAGCGGTCGGGCGATACTTCCTCGTCGTCCGTGCCGAGCAACATCGTGATCGGTGCTGCCGAGCTGAGCGTCTGCGCCAGCAGCGCGGCCGGCCCGCAGCCCGGATAGAACACGAGCGCGGCGCGATAGCCCGACGTCGCGCCTTGCCGCTGCATCACGTTCAGCGCGGTGCTGCCGCCGTTCGACCATCCCTGCAGGAAGATGCGGTTGCCGCTGATCTCCTGCTGGCTGCGCAGCCAGCTCAGCGCGCCCTCGGCGTCGAGCGGCCGCACGGTCCTTTCATTGACGTCGCTGCGATCAGGATCGTCATGCGTGAAGCGGCCGAAGCCGTGCGCCTTGCCGCGCGGCCCAAAACTGTCCGGCAGCAGCGCGAAATAGCCGTGGTCGGCCCAATACTGTCCCCACATCGCGTGGCGCTTGGACAGGCTGCCGGCATTGCAGGCCGCCGACGGATTGGTCCGCGACACCAGCGTGCAGTCCTTGTTGACGTTGATCGAATAGGGGCCGCCGCGGCCGTGCAGCAGCACGATCGCGGGGTGCGGACCCGGTGTTTGCGACCTGAACAGGTAGCCGACGATCTCGGTCTTGCCGTCGGCGCTCGGAAAGAAAACGGTGTCGGGCGCGGCTGCCGCCGCTGTCGGCAATGTCGTGAGCATCAGGAGGACGATCGGAATCGCGCAATGGGTCATTCCCGCAGCATGAGCAGGATTTCGGATGAATTGCGGCATGGTTGTTTCCTTCCAGCAATGCAAAGCCGCATGGCGCGCTGCACGGCGCTCGGCTTGTGAGGCCGGGTGCCGCCCGCTACGCTTTACAAAAAACCGGGAGCGAAACAACCATGAAGCAGATCAGGATCGGCGACATCACGATCGACGCGGTGATCGAGCGCGAAGGACCGTGGCGGCGGCCGCAGGATTTCTTCCCGACTTACAACGACGATGTGTTCAAGCATCATCTGAAGACGATGGAGCCGGAGGTCTTCGATGCCGCGCGCGGCAGGATGGTGATCACCTATCAGACCTTCGTGGTGCGGACGCCGCGCTACACCATCCTGGTCGATACCTGCACCGGCGAGGACAAGGGCCACCCGCCGCCGTTCGACTTCCCGGGCAAGGAGCGCTGGCGCAACGAGCTGTTCGCGCTCGGCATCTCCTATGAGCAGATCGATTATGTGTTCTGCACCCATCTGCACATCGACCACACCGGCTGGAACACGACGCTGCGCGACGGGCGCTGGGTGCCGACCTTCCCGAACGCGAAATACGTCTTCCACAAGGGCGAGTATGCGGCTTGGGAGGCCGAGAACGCCAAGGGCGCCAATCCGCCCGGCACGGTGTTCCGCGACAATTGCCTGCCGATCGTCGAGGCCGGGCAGGCGCTCCTGGTCGATGACGACTACGCGCTCGACGACACCGTGACACTGACGCCGACCCCGGGCCATTCGCCCTGCCATTGCTGCGTCAACATCTTCTCGAAGGGGCAGCGCGCGGTGGTCGCGGGCGACCTGATGCACCATGCGATCCAGTGCCGCGAACCGGAATGGTCGGCCAAGCCCGATTGGGACCCTAAGCAGTCGGCACTATCGCGGCGGAAGTTTTTTGCGTCCGTTGCCGAAACCGACACGCTGATCCTGCCGATCCATTTTCCGGCCCCGACGGTCGGCCTGATCAAGGCGGATGGCGATCGCTTCGACTATCGCTTCAAGCGGGAGTAGGCGCGCGACAGTCGGTAGCTCAAGGTCACCGCGCTGCGCGGGTCCGGCGCGGGACCTGGGTCAGAAACCGTTCCAGATCGGCGCACAGGCGATGCGCCATTTCCTCGTCGATCGCAAACGTCGCGACGGTGCCGGCGCAGTCGATCTCGATGGTCCCGCGCAACGGTGAGGCGGAGGCGGTCGATACCCTGATGTTGGTCGCTCTCTGTACGGTCATGTCGTCAACTTCCCTTCGGGCCGGTTGCGCCAATCCTCATTTTGCAATCCTCACCTTGGAATGACGGGGCGTCCCTTTCGCCGTCTCTCTTCGATGAACCTCACGCCGATCTCGGCACCGTCGACGCGAACCAGCTCGCAGCGGCGGAAGGCCAGTCCACGCGAGGACAGCACCAGGAAGAACTCCTGGGCCTTCAGCACATCGAGCGATCCGTCGACCTCGAGCCGGGCCCCGCTCTGCGAGACGTCGAGCAGGATGCAACTCCGCCGCCATGTGCCGTCGACACCCATGAGGTTGACGGGATAGCGCGTCTCGAGCCTCACGCGTTCCGCCCTGCGGTCACCATACGTCATTGCATCACTCACACTGCCTGGGAGCGCTTCGCGGTCAGCTCGCTAAGCGAACCAAACCGGATCGTGCGCTGCGCGTTGGATAGCGCCAGTCCTTCAAACATGTCCCGTGCGCGCTGCAGCTCATCGGGTGCAACCGTCAGCCCGGCCTTCCGGTAGCTGACGATGGCAGCCGTCGTGTTCCAGTTCAGTCGCGATGCGCGGCAGGCGATCACGAGTCCGCTGATGTCGGCGGCTTCTATCAGCGGTGCGATCGTCTCGATCGGAACGGTTGCGAGCTGCGCCAGCGCCGCAACGACGTTGCGGACCTCTCGCCTGATCGCGAAACGGTTGACGCTGGAATCGTTCAACTGCCCCGTTCTGTTCAAGGCCAGCACGGTGGCCCGCGCCTCCGCATAGTCGATTGTGGCTGGTGGGGTTGCGGAGGCGCGGGCTGCGCTGGCATCGATCGCAGCGCGGATCGCGTCCTGAATGTCGGGGCGTGCGCGTTTGAGCAGCCGGGCCTGTTGGCGCGGCGTTGATCGCATCACGAGGTCGACAAGAACGCGATGGGGCAGGTCGCTGCGCGATATCAGCGCGTCGGCGATGTCGTCGTCGCGCTCGGCGGCATCGACCATCATGGCGAGGCCTGCGCTGGTCATATCAGCGCCGGGATTGCGCGCGAGGACTCGAAGCACGCTGCTGTCGCCGCGCATCAGGAGAATGTCCGTGAGCTCCGCATTGACGGCCTTGCGTCCTGCAATCGCGCAGAGGTGTCCCTCGGCCCGCATCCAGGCGATGTCGATCAGGTCGGCATCGGGGAGGCATTCGCATTTGCGCAAGATCGGAGCGGCGACGTCGGCGTCGTCGTGGTTGGCCAGGCGGCGCGCGAGTTCCCGCGGCACCAGGCGCAAATCGGCAAGCGAGCGGCTGAGCGTGGTCAGGGTCCGCAGTTCGACGCTCTCGGTCAGGCGAACCAGGATGCCGTCGAACATCTCGACGTGGTGCGCGCTGAGGCGGTGAGCGTCTTCGAGAAACAACCCGGTCACCTCCTGCAGCATGCGCGTGCGGAGGTCGGGCGAGCCAGCTTTCAAGACATGGTCGAGTTTGGCAATAAGATCGGGCGAGGCAATAACTGTCATTGCGGTCTCTAAAATGGTCCGCGACGAGGAACATCATCGTTCCCGATGCCAATTTGCTCCTCGAATCTTTAATAGGGGTATAGAAATTGATGGGGAGGGCCGATCGCGGCGGTGGATATCCCGCCAAAGACTATCGAAATTCGGCAGCCGCGTTACATTGCCGGATTGTCCGGTTCGACGAACGGACCGCATTTTTCCTGATTGAACCTATTGGACGATTCGCATTTTGTGCATGGAATTTATTGATGCGGCCGGCGCGCAAGGCGCCGCGTCGCGCGCAATTTTTCAAGAGCATTTCACGGGAGCGGTCATTTGACGGCGCCATTACCGGTGCCGAGAGTCTTTCGTTTTGACGATGTTGATGCATTCCGGAGTTCGATCCGAAATCTGGATGTTGATTTCACGCCACTTGCGCGGAAGATTTCGGCCGAGCAGGTCATCCTGAGTTTGCCGGGATGCGAGCTCAACTACACGCAGTCCTTTCCGCGGATCGTCGACGCACAGCTTGCGCCGCACACCACTGCGGTCGGCTTCACGATGGATGACGGGGTCCCGATCCGCTTCAACGGCGTCGAGCGCGATCGCGCGGTCATTGTGCTCGGTGGCGGCGGCGCGTTCTACTCGTCGGTGGAGGAGACGCCCCGCCAATATGCCTCGGTGATGTTTACGCCGGAGATTGTCGACCGTGGCTGGCCGCAGGCGGGTCTTCATTTCAGCATTCACGAAATTTCTCAACCCGCGCAGGATCGGCTGCGTGAAGTGGTAAGGCATATCCTGCTCGTGACCTCGCAGCCGACCGATGATGCCCCGTTCGCCAGCGGCGAGTCGATCAAGGAGACGCTGCTTGCGGCGATCGACAACGCCTTCGCCGAGATCGTACCGGCCAAGTGGACGACGCGGGCCAACACGACGCGCCAGTTCAAGGTCTTCAACGACGCGCGCGCAATTCTGGCAGGCGACGTGGCGCACCCGATCTACAGCGGCGAACTCGCCAGGCAGATCGGCGTGTCGGTGCGCACGCTGCATGACGCCATCCAGCGCTACCGGGGCGTCAGCCTGCATCGCTATTTGCGGTTGCGCCGGCTCTGGCTGGTGCGCCAGCAACTGCTGGCCGGTGCGCCGAGCGTCAAGACGTGCGCGCTGGCCTACGGATTTTGGCACTTAAGCGATTTTTCGCGCAGCTATCGGTCGCAGTTCGGAGAAGCGCCATCGGAGACACTGGCCGCCTCGCGCCGTCCGGGCGCCACCCGCGCCGATCCGTCCCGCAGACACGGTTCGTAACCATCGATCTGAACGGAATCTTAACGGCCGCCGACGAGCCTGTGGGTACGATTTCACCAGAGGCGGCCTGATGCATCCCCGGAGATTTGCGCGTGTTCGTCCGAGCGGATGCGTATCCAGCGTGGTCAAGCTCCAGCTTGAACCGAAGGCGCCGCTGATCGAATGCCGGCTGGTGGACTATTCCGCCGGCGGAGCGTGCCTGGAATTTGCCAAGCCGACCCAATTGCCGGAGCGTTTCGAAATGTTTCACGGCAACACCAGGAAGCGTTGCCGGCGGGTCTGGAGCAGGGGCGTGCGGGTCGGCGTCTCGTTCTGAGGGCGCCCGCCGATCAGGGGCGATTCACCGGCCAATAGCGTTTCGGGCCGCGCCCTGCGCGACCCGATGGTTTGTCCCGATTGAAGTCTGTCCCGATGACGGGTGAAAAGGCGTCGGCGAGGGGCTCAGGCGCCGCTCTGGCACTTCTTCATGAACGAGGTTTTGGCCGCGCCGGCGAGCTTCTTGCCGTCGGAGCCGACCGCCTTGGTCTCGCAGGCATCCGTCGTGCACTTCTTCATGAACGAGGTCTTGGCCGCGCCGGCCAGCGGCTTGCCATCCTTGCCGACGGCTTTCGTCTCGCAGGAGGCGTCCTGTGCAAATGCCGAACCGGCGGCAAAGGTCGCGATCACGGCCGCCAAGAAAATCCGCTTCATCTGGGTTCTCCCTAAACCAAACCAGTGGCCGGATTGGATACGGGATTCTTGGCCCGATCAAGTTCCCATGGCCGATTTTGTCGATAAAATACCCCGATCAGATCAAGGAAATTCCGCGTGCAGCGCGGAACAAAATCGGGGAAGCGCGGAATGGAATTCGAGACGCTGGTACAGTCACGCAAAAGCGTGCGCGGGTTCAAGAAGCAGCCGGTGTCGCGGGCGACGGTCGAGGAGATCATCGAGGTGGCCAAGCGCGCGCCGTCCTCGATGAACACCCAGCCCTGGCACGTTCACGTCCTGACCGGGGCGCCGCTGGAGGAAGTGCGCCGCCGCAACATGGAAGAGATGGTCGCCGGCGCCAAGGTGAAGCGCGACATCGTCAGCCACGGCGAGTACCAGGGCGTGCATCGCGGCCGCCAGGTCGACATCGCCAAGAAGCTGTTCGGCGCGATGGGGATCGCCCGCGACGACAAGCCGATGCGGCAGGATTGGGTGCTGCGCGGCTTCCGCCAGTTCGACGCCCCGGTGTCGCTGGTCCTGACCTACGACCGGATCCTCGATCCGGGCGCGGTCTGCCATTTCGATCTCGGCGCGCTCTGCTACGGCATCGTGCTGGCAGCCTGGGATCGCGGCCTTGGCAGCGTGATCAACGGCCAGGGCATCATGCGCTCCGACATCGTGCGCGAGGTCGCCGACATCCCGGAAGACGAGGTGATCATGACCTGCGTCGCGATGGGCTATGCCGACGACGGCTTTGCCGCCAATGCGGTACGCTCCGACCGCGAGGCCAACAACGATTTTGTCCGCTACGTCGGCTTTGCCGATTAGCGCGGCGTCGTTCGCTTGCTCGGGGGCAACAACCTCGTGCGGCGCGATCGGCTGCGCGATGCACGGGCGTGTCCGGCGCATTTGCGTACGCACCGACCACGCCGCGGGATATTGAATTCCGCGCCGTGAAACCATCGCGCGAGCGTGAGCGCGGCTGCGCGTTTCCGCTATTCCCGCCGGTAAAAAATGCGCTACTGGTTTTTTGAAGCACAACAGCGCAGGCGAGGAATCTCAGATGAGCGACGATGAACAGACAGCCATGATCCGCGAAACCGTCGCGAGATTCGTCGATCGCGAACTGATCCCGCTTGAGCCGCACTATCTGAAATCGAAGCTGCCCGGCAGCGATCACCCCGAGCTCACGTCGGAACAGCGCAAGCGGCTGCGCGACGTTTCGAAGGAGCTCGGCCTCTGGGGCCTCGATGCGCCCGAGGATCTCGGTGGCCACGACCTGCCGACGCGCACGATGGCTGCGGTGCACGAAGAACTCGGCCGCAGCTGCGTGCCATTCGTGCTGCCGCCGGACTCGCCGAACCTGCGCATGCTGCAGGCGGTCGGTACCGACGCGCAGAAGAAGAAGTATCTGCAGCCCTATATCGAGGGTCGGATGGCCTCGGCGATCGCGATCTCCGAGCCCGGAGCCGGCGGCGATCCCGCGGGCATGAAGACGCGCGCGGTGCTCGAAGGCGAACAGTGGGTGCTCAACGGCCGCAAGATCTGGATCAGCAATGCGCGCGCCGCCGACTTCATCATCGTGATGGCGCGGGTCGGCAACGATCAGCGCCAGGGCGGCATCACCTCCTTCATCGTCGAGAAGGGCACGGCGGGCTTCATCATCGAGCGCGAGATTCCGATGGTCGGCGGCGGCTCGACCTACGAGATCGTGTTCGAGGACTGCCGCATCCCGAAGGACTCCGTGCTGGGCGAGGTCGGCAAGGGCTACGCGCCGATGCAGCTGCGGCTGCGCACGCGGCGGCTCGAGATGGGATCGACCTGCGTCGGCATCACCAAGCGTGCGCTCGACATGATGTGCGAGCACGCCAGGCAGCGCGAGACGTTCGGCGTCAAGCTCGCCGAGCGCCAGGCGATCCAGTGGTGGATCGCCGATATCTCCACGCGCATGCATGCGTGCCGGCTGATGGTGCGCGAGGCCGCCGACAAGACCGACCGCGGCGAGGACATCCGCCACGAGGCTTCGATGATCAAGGTGTTCGCAACCGAGATGGCCTATGACGCCTGCGACCACGCCATGCAGACGCTCGGCGCGCTCGGCGTGACGCTGGAATTGCCGCTCAACGCGCTGTGGCAGAAGGCGCGCCTGATGCGGGTCTACGAAGGCCCGAGCGAGGTGCATCGCCAGGCGATCGCCCGCCGCGTGCTCGGCCTGCGCGGCGGCTAGCAGGGCGCGCGGCCCTCAGGCAAACCCGTCATTGCGAGCGCAAGCGAAGCAATCCATCGTGCCGCAGTGGAGACATGGATTGCTTCGTCGCTGTCGCTCCTCGCAATGACGAGGAGAAAACCTGCCACGTGGTCACCACGTGCTTTCGGTTACGCCGCCCGCACGTCGGACAGGAAGCGATTGACCTGGCCGGCGAGGTCCTTGGACTGCGTCGAGAGCTGTTCGGCTGCGCCGAGCACCTGGTTCGCGGCGCCGCCGGTGTCGTCCGCGGCGCGCTGCACGCCGGAGATGTTGGAATTGACCTCCTGCGTGCCGCGCGCGGCTTCCTGAACACTGCGTGAGATCTCCTTGGTCGCCGAGCCCTGTTCCTCGATCGCAGCGGCGATCGCGGTGCCGATCTGGTCGATCTCGGTGATGACGTCGATGACGCTGCGGATCGCCGTCACGGTCTCGTCGCTCGCGGTCTGGATCGCGGTGATTTGCTCGGAGATCTCCGTGGTTGCCTTCGCGGTCTGGCCGGCCAGCGACTTCACCTCGGACGCGACCACGGCAAAGCCGCGGCCGGCCTCGCCGGCGCGGGCCGCCTCGATGGTGGCGTTGAGCGCCAGCAAATTGGTCTGTGCCGCGATGCTCTGGATCAGCGTCACGACGTCGCCGATCTTCTGCGCGCCCTCGGCCAGCGAGCGCGCGGTGTCGCCGGTGCGCCGGGCATGATCGACCGCGCGCGCGGCGATCTCGGTCGAGGTCGCGACCTGGCGGGCGATCTCCGAGATCGAGGAAGTCAGCTCCTCGGTGGCGCTCGCCACCGTCTGCACGTTGGTCGAGGTCTGATCGGACGCCGCTGCGACGACGGCGGCCTGGCGGTTGGTGGCGGCGGCGGTGTCCGACATCGATTGCGCCGTGTCCTCCATCACCGAGGACGCCGCGGACAATCCGCCGACCAACTCGGTGACCTTGGCTTCGAAGGTGCGGGTCAGGTCGTCGAGCACGCGGGCGCGGCGCATCTTGACGTCGTTCTCGGCTTCCTTCTCGGCAGCGAGGCGATCGGCTTCGATCTTGTTGTCCTTGAACACCTGCACGGCGGCGGCCATGGCGCCGATCTCATCCTTGCGCGCGGCGCCCGGGATCGTCTCGGCAACTTCGCCCGCGGCAAGACGCGACATCCGGCCGGTGAGGGCCGCGATCGGGTTGAGGATGCGGCGGCGGACCATGACGATCAGGCCGGCGCTGACGGCAACGACCGCGAGCAGCCCGATCAGCGCCACCACGAAGCTGAAGCGCGCCGACGAATAGGCGCCCGCAAGGCCTTGCTCGGCATTCTCGTAGAATGCGTCGCGCACGGTGATGATGGAGGCGAGCCCGATCTGGGACTCGGCATAGTAGGTCTCGACGTCCTGCTCATACTTGCCGGAGATCGCGCCTTCCTTGGCGAGCTTCAGGGCCTTGCCGAAACGCTCGACATAGTCGGCCTGCATCTTGCCCAGCGCCGTCAGGACCTTGGCTGATGTCGCCGGATTGTTGCGCAACTCCTGCAGCGTCGAGAGGATCTGCTCGGTGCGGCCGGTGCTGCGGAACAGCTCCAGCTTCTCCTGTTCGGTCGCGACACGCTTGGCGCCGACCAGCGCCTTGTGCAGGCTGGCATTGAGGCCGCCGGTGTCGCGCAGCGTCCAGGCGACATTGGCGTAGCTGGCCTGGCGGTAGGCGTTGCCGTCAAGGCCGGCGAGGCGGCGCACCTGCTCGTCGAGCAGCACGGTGACGCCGGCGTTGAAGACGGAGTTGTCGGCGACAATCTTGGTTGCCGCCGGACGGCGGGCGTCGAGCGGACCTGCGATCGCTTTCTCGATCGCGTCGCGGAGCGCGGCGAACTTGGCCTTCAGCGCATCGATCGCGCTCGCAACCGCTTCGCCGTCGTCGAGCGAGCCGGGCAGCGTGGCGCGGACCTGATTGACCTTGGCGAGCGCGCCGTCGGTCAGCTTGCGCAGTTTGTCGAGATCGGCGATCTGCTTCTGGTCGATCGCGCCGGTACTGAACAAGAGGTTGGTGGACATGCCGCGCTCGGAATTCATGTAGCGCGGGATGTCGCCGACGGCGCGGACGATTTCGAGCCGGCTTTGCGCGGTCGAGACCTTGTCCATGGTCTGGTACTTGGTCACCGCGACATAGGCCGCCAGTCCGCCGCCGACCGCGGACAATGAGACGATCGCGGCCGTCAGGAGAGTACCGATTTTCATGGGATGCGCGCCATTCTTGACGAGAGGGGGGAGGCCTCAACCGTAGCGGGCGTGCATTAAGCTTGGGTTTATGATGCGGGAGCCGCCGCAACGGTCCTAGCAGTTTGGTCCGAAAGTCGAAGGCGCCGCATCGCCCGGCCGCGTGGGGCGGCGGGGCGTGACACGTCAGTGCTCGTCGTCGTCAGCGCCCTTGGCCGCAGGGCGGTGCTGCGTGGCGCCGTTCGAGCCCGCTTCGCCGCAGGGGAGCTGGTTCCAGGTGCCATCGGCGGCCTGCTGATAGGCCTGGCAGCCGGACGAGGTGGTGGTGGTCGTGGATTTTTCGTCGGCCTTCTGCCGCTCGGTACTCTTCGCCAGCGCAGGCGTGGCAACGGCAGCGACGGCTGCGAGCGAGCCTGCGAAGGCCAGCTTTGCGATCCGCATGTCGGTTCCTCCTTCTCGAAGCGAAAACATATCCAGAAAACAAATCTGGCGATTTTTGGCCACGGCGAAGGGCCTGCGACGAATTGCTTAATGCCGGCGAAGCGAGCCGGAATGCCGGTTAACACTTGCGCGCGCCGCGCCGCAGGACGCTGTTGCCGCACCGTGCTAGGATCGGCTTGTCATGACCCACCGCATTCTCGTGTTCTACGGCTCCTATCGCTCGGATCGCATGGGCATCCGGCTGGCACACTTCGTCGTCGACGGCCTTCGCGCCCGCGGCGACGATGTCGAGTTGATCGATGCCAAGGAGGTCGGCCTGCCGATGCTCGACCGGATGTACAAGGAACATCCCAAGGGGCAGGCACCGGCCGTGCTCGAAACGCTCGCCGGAAAAATCCGCGACGCCGACGGCTTCCTGTTCGTCACCGGCGAATATAATTGGGGCATCCAGCCCGGGCTGAAGAACCTGACTGACCATTTCCTCGAGGAATGGTTCTGGCGTCCCGCGGCGATCGCAAGCTATTCGGCCGGGCGGTTCGCCGGCGTGCGCGCCGCGACCGCCTGGCACGGCACGCTGTCCGAGATGGGCATGGTGGTGGTATCGAGCACGATCGGTGCGGGGCCGATCGCGCAGACGCTGTCGGCCGAGGGCAAGCCGATCGGCGAAGGCGGCAAGGCGCTCGAACGCGCCTTTCCGCGCTTTGCCGAGGATTTTTCCTGGTGGATCGAAGCCGCCAAGGCACAGCGGGCGCGCAAGGCGCCGCCATACTGAGCGCAGGTCTGCCAATCCCGGGAGTTTCGCGATCATGAGCCTCTTCACATCGCCGTTCGATCCCGCGCGGGAGACAGCCCTGGTGACCGGCGCGGGCAACGGAATCGGCCGCGCCATCGCGCAGGCCCTGGTCGGCGAAGGTGTGCGGACGGTGTTTGCCGATCTGCATGAGGACAGGGTTCTGGCGGCGATCAAGGCCGCGCCGCGTCCCGAACTCGCGGTCGGCTGGGTCGGCGATCTCGCGCAGCGCGCGGCGTGCGACGCCCTGCTGGCGCATGCGCAAGCCTCGCTCGGACAGGTGACCCATTTCGTCCACAGTGCTTCGCCGCCGCGCCGCGAAGCCGATCATGCGATGGCCGTCGACGAAGAGACCTGGCGGCAGATGCATGCGGTCAATCTCGATGCCGGCTTTCATTTGTCGCGCGAACTGGCGCGCAGGCTGATCGCAGCGAAGATGCCGGGCTCGTTCCTGCTGCTCACCTCGCTGCATGCCGGCACGCCGCGCAACCTGCCGCACTACTCGACCACGAAGGCCGGCATGGCGATGCTGGTGAAGGAGCTTGCCAAGAGCTGGGGCCGCTATGGCATCCGCGTCAATGCGCTGGTGCCCGGCGCGATCGCGGCCGGCGGCTTCGTCGCCGATCCCGCGCTGGCAAAGCATATTCCGCTCGGACGGCTTGGCCAGGCGGACGATCTCGCGCCGATGGCGCTTGCCGTGCTCTCGCACAAGCTCTCCGGTTACGTCACCGGGGCGTCGATCGTGGTCGATGGCGGCCTGTCGCTGACCAACTGGTTCGCGCCGCCGGAGCTCGATTGAGGATTCTTGTCTGACGCGTTTTCTTCACGCGAACCGGTGCCCATCCCGCATCAAGTGCGGGACAGGCTTCGCTCGAAAACGCTTTCTATTCCTTCGTCCTGATGTAACCCGCAAGCCGCGTCTTCTGGTCCTGGCACCAGGTCGTCATGCTGCCGGCGCGGCGCTGATCGAGGTCGGTGGTCTGGGTTGCGATCGCGACTTCCGTCATCAGGTCGTCGGCCTGCTTCTCGCCCATCTTGCCGCCGGTATGCATGAAGGCGATCGCCTTGCGCACCTTCTCGGTGGTGCCGTCGGGCAGATGCATGTCCTGCGCCCGCTGCACGAGGTCCTGATAAACCAGATCGGTGCCGGGGCACTCGACCTTGGCGGCAAAGGCCTGCAGCACCATCGTGACATAGGCCGCGCGCGGATCGGCATGGGCAGGGGTTGCTGCGACAATCAGGCCGCCGATCAGCAGGGCGTAACGCATGAATTTCCTCCGGAGGTTTTGGACGTTTTTTTTGAAGCTAGCGTCCAAGGGAACCGAGTGCAACCGCCAGGACACACTCACGGAAAGAACCGATCAAACGGACGTGTTCCAACCTGCGCTGCCACGATTTGAGCACGATTTCGGCAGCATGTGGCACAAGTTGACGCAGGGGAGAATGATCGTGTCAAAGTTGGGGCTTGCTGCGGTGCTGGTGGGATCGCTTGCGCTTGGCGGCTGCATGCAGGCGACACTGTCGCCGGCGACGGATGTCGCGATGACGTCGCGCGATCGGCAATTGCTGGCGCATCCGCCCTATGCGGATGCCAAGATCCCGCAGCAGTTCCAGCGGCACATTGTCGAGTACACCCGTCGGGAGCAGCCGGGCTCGATCCTGGTCGATACCGACGCGCGCTACCTCTATTACGTGCTGCCCGGCGGCAAGGCGATCCGTTACGGCGTCGCCGTCGGCGAGGAGGCGATGGCCTTCTCCGGCGTCGCCACGGTCGGCCGCCTGGCCGAATGGCCGGATTGGGTTCCGACCCAGGATATCCAGGAGCGGCTCGGGCCGTATCCGAAGCGTGTCGCCGGTGGACCGGCCAATCCGCTCGGCGCCCGCGGCATCTACCTCTACCAGGGCAACAAGGACACGCTGTATCGCATCCATGGCACCAACCAGCCCGAATATATCGGTCAGGCGATCTCGTCGGGCTGCATTCGCATGACCAATGGCGACGTGATCGACCTTTATCAGCGGGTCAAGCCGGGCGCGACCGTGGTCGTGCTGCCGCCGGGACAGAGCGCGTAATTCGAATACGAAGTGTATTGCGGCCGATCGCGTCATCGCGATCGGCCGCACGCTTTTTTTTTACCGGTCAGTCAGGCTTCAGCGCAGCGGCATCGGCGGCCGAACCACCGGCCCGCCATCATCCGCATCAACAACCGAGGACTGCTGCTGCACCGGCCGCGGTGCCGCAACCGCCTGTGGCGCGGCGGCGGGAGCCGGCAGCGGCGCTGCTGATGCGGGCGGTGGAGGCGGCGGGATATAGGCCTGCGCCGGTCGGCGCACCGGCGGCGGCGCAACGGCGGCATGCGGCGCCGCCTGTGGCGTGACCGCGGCGCGTGGGCGCGGCGGAGCGACCGGCCGCGGCTCGACGGCCCTGGTCTCGGTCGTCTTCGCGACGCGCTGTGCCAACTGATCCTGGCCGGCCTTGAGCTGATCGATGCTGGTCTTCAACTGCTCGATCTGCTGTCCCATCGACGCGAGATCGCGCGCCATCGATTGCAGCAATTGCGTCTGGTCGGGTGCCGCTGCGGCTGGTGCCGCCGCGGTAGCGGGCGCAACCGGCGCTCCTGCGGCAGCCGGCGCCGCGGCAGGGGCGGGCGCCGGCGCGGCCGTGGCGGGCACGGCCGTAGCGACGTCCTGTGGCGGAGTGGCCGGTGCAGCTTCAGCTGCCGCCTGATCGGTTGTGGCCGCCGGTGCTGGCGGCGCACTCGCCTGATCCGAGGCGGAGGCTGCTTTGCCTGGGATCAGCGAAGTCAGTGCAGCGATCTGAGGCGCCCACTCGGCGGCGATCTGCTTGGCGCGATCGCCGTAGTGCTGCCACGCCGCGGTGCCCATGGCGCCAGCGATCGCGAAGCAGAACCAGAAGGCGCGGATCGCCCATTTGCTGGTGGGGCGCGGCGCGCGGTCCAATCTGATGTCGTCCAGTCGGCCGTCATGGCTTGGCGCGCTATAGGCCGGCTCGGCCGCCACTGACATTGGCGTGACCGGCGGCACCGAGGCGACGGCCGCGACCGGGGGTGTGGACGTAGGCGCGAGGCTCGAGCCGAAATAGGGCTCGCGCTGCCCCGGCGCTGCCCTTCCGGCAGGCGCTGCGGCGTTGTCCGGGCGTACCGGAGCGAAGCTCGGTTCGATCGCGAAAATATCGTGTGGATCTGCGTCTTTCAGTGTCGATTGCATGGCGGTCCCCGTTTCATTCCAAGGTCAACCGCAAATGGGCGGCCGGCAAATTTACGCTCTGTATTGACCCCTGACCCTGTCCCCACGACTCCAGTCCGGTTTGACCAAAGCAAGGCGAGAGGGTGGAGAGGTTGGGGAGTTTGGGGAACCGAAACCCGGGGGCGAGGGGGCGTGGCCATCCACGGCCCGAGTGCGGCGCTTCAAGCCGGCATTTCCGGGTGAAGCGTCCGGGTTGTGTGGCGCATCCACCACATCCGAGGGGAAATCGCATCGCGTGCGGCAGGTCTGACCGCGCTCCGCCACCGTTCCGCCCCGATTGGATTCGGCTGATAGGCCGTTGGATTTTCGGCTTGGGCTGGGGGCGCAAGTTGGGGGTGCAACATGTCACGCGACGATGCAGTCAACTCGTACGTCGGCGTCAAATGCAGCGCGCATGGTGCTGCGGCCCCGATCCCGTTTGCGCATGCCCGAAAGCCGCTCCGGCTGCTTGCCGTGATGATCGGCGCGGCGTCGCTCGCGGCGTGCGCGCAGTCCTCCGTCGTCAGCCAGCGCTCGCAGGCGCTCGCGAGCCGGCCAGCATCGATCGAACCGACGCGGGCTGCGTCATCTGCGACACGCACACGTGTCGCCACGGCGCGCAAGCATACGCCGTATGCCTCGCGCAGAACCGGCCACACCAAGATTGCGTCGCAGGGCGTCGCGAGCTTCTACAGCGAGGAGCAGCCGACCGCGAGCGGCGAGAAGTTCGACGGGCGCGAACTGACCGCCGCGCATCCGACATTGCCATTCGGCACCAGGCTGCGCGTGACCGACGTCAAGAGCGGTCGTTCGGTCACCGTGCGCGTCAATGACCGCGGACCCTACGTCCCCGGGCGCATCGTCGACGTCTCTCATTCTGCGGCGCAATCGCTCGGCATGATTGGCAAGGGCATCACGAATGTCAGGCTCGACGTGGTGCAGTGAATCGCGCTGCACGGGCGAGGTCCGGGATTTTTGCCAGCTGGATCGGGAAAAAGTCCCGGCGCTGCGCGCGCTTTAATCCTGTTGTCCGAACGACGGCGGCAAATAGAATTGTTGCCGCTACTTCCCCGCGCTCTCCATTTCCAGGCGCGTGGATTTCTACCCAATGAACCTTCCCCGCCTTGGTGTCCCTCCAGGGCGGGGTTTTTCTTGTGGCCGCCATGCGCGCCGCATGCGTTGACAGGGCGAGCCGGCGCCATAACCTCCGTCCTGCTTTGGAGGGCGGCCATGCCAAACAACAATCAAGAAACTGACGGCTTCGCACGCTCGAGGACGGCAGAGGCACGCACCGGATCGAGGTCGGCCTCGATGCGCCGCGCGAGGGCACCGCGACGATGACCGGCAACAAGGTGCATCACGAGTACCAGCCCGACGTGATGCGCGTGGTCGCGAGCGGCAGCTGGCGCGACCTGCGCACGTTCGTGATGACCTGGACCTGCGTGGAATCGGCGTTTCGCGACACCGTGACCTGCACCTTCGAGGGGCCGCAGACGCGATTCGCGCGCAGCGTCAACTCATTGGCGCTGGATATGCCGACCTTGATGGGAAAGCTCGCATAGGCGCGACCGAACGTTGCGCGCTGGCGGATCCTGCGCCGGCGGTTCCACCAAATTGTCACAGTCCCAGCGAAATCCGGCCCAAAGCCGCTGCCAACAAACGCCGGATGGAGCAAGTCGGCGAGGGACAAGCGTTGGCCTACAAGATGATCGCAGAACGCGAGAACGAAACGGTCAGGATCGAGCGCGAGAGCACCTTCATCATCATCGCCAAGGCCAAGGTCTGGGCGAGCGAAGGGTGGCAGGTGGTCATCACCGACAAGGACGGGAAATCATACCCGCCCGAGGAGTTCGACAAGCTGCTCGCGGCTTGACGCCAAAGTGCGATGAGTTCGGATTGAAGCTTCATCGCGCTTTAGCTCTTCAGTTAGAGCATGATCTCTTCGGAAAGCCGCTTCGCACTTTTCCGGATCATGCTTTAGCGTTGCGCTGACACCAGCAGCATCATCGGCCGTTCGAGCTCGTCGGCCAGTTCGGGCGCGGCCTTGATCTGCTCCCGCGTCGGGCAGAACTCCTCGACATGGCGCAGCGTGAAGCCGGCGGCGATCAACGCGTTGAGCGTGGTGCCGATGGTGCGGTGATATTTCAGCACGCCCTTCACATACCAGTCGGTCCGGCGTTCGCCTTCAATGAAATAGCGGTTGACCGGCCAGGTCTTGCGGCCCGCTTCGTCCTGCCCCCAGTCCGGATGGGCCGCCGCCATGTAGACCGGATGCTCGACGGTGAAGACCAGATGCCCCTCCGGGACCAGCGCGCGATACAGCATACGCGCCAAGCGATCGAAATCCCTGATGTAGTGGAAGGCGAGAGCGGAGTAGGCGAGATCGAATGTCGATTTCGGCAGCTCCAGCGTCTCGAGGTCGGCGATCTCGTAGGTGATCGCCGCATCCTGCGTCATGGCGGTGGCGCGGCCGATCATGTTCTGCGAGAGGTCGATGCCGAGCACGTCGGAGGCGCCTTGCTCGCGCATCCAGCGCGACATCCAGCCGAAGCCGCAGCCGAGATCGACCACGCGCTTGCCCGCGACATCGGGCAGCATGGCGCGGATCGCCGGCCATTCCGGCGCGCCGAGCAGTCCGCGGACCTGCCGCGGCAACTGGCTGTAGCCGGCGAAGAAGCCGGGATCGTCATAGATGTTCTGCGCCATGGCTCTTTCTGTAACCGCCGCCGCACCGTGTGGGAACCGCTGATTGTGTCGTGCCCGGCGCGCTGCTGGAACCAGACGCGGCGCTCAGTGGTTTCTGATGTCAGCAGTCGACAGCCGAGGAGAGCGCCATGTTAGCCGAGATGCAAATCCACACCATCGCGCGGCAGATGCTGTTGAAGCACGGTCCGGAGGCGATCGCCCAGGCCGCGCAGAACGCCGTGGCCTGCGAGAGCAAGGGCGAGACCGACGACGCGCGCGACTGGCGCCATATCGAGGACGCGCTGAAGATGATGCGCGGACCGCATCAGAGCTGACGGCGGGCAGGCCAGACGACCCCACCGTCGCGCAACGACACAGGGACCGCGCGAGCGCGGTCGCCGCAGATCTAACCGGCCGACGCTAGCCCGCCCGGCGCCACCGCGGCACGGGATCGAGCGGCGTGCGATAGAGCTCGCGCCGGTCGATGTCGGTGACGCGCACGGCGCAGCCGCGCGCCTTCAGCTCCGGCTTGACCTGCGACAACTCGTTGGCGAGCTGGTCGGCGCGGTCGGAGGCGAGGCTGATGTCTTCGAGGATGATGGTTCCTTGATTGCGGAACTCGTCCCCCACCACGAGATCGAAGGTGTAGTACGGCATTCCGAAGTCTCCGTTTCGGTTTGCATCACAGGGTAACACTGAGTCGAGCATTCCCTAAGATGCGTGGCGCACAATCGGCGTGCGATCGGCGCAAAAACGATGTGCAGCGCATCAAGCACGACGAACGAACCAAGCCACGCCGCACGGCGAAGGAGTCTTTTGAACCAGCTCACCGCCATGCCGTTAAGATTTGATTAAAACAGTCGTCGCAAGCTCAGGACCAAGTGGAATCGCAGCGGAACCGGACTCCGGGAACCGGCAGCTGCAGGAGAAGGCCGGTGGCGTAACGCCCGCCGGCCTTTTCTCGTTGTGGATGCCGCGAAGCTAGTCGCGCAGGGCAGCCTGCCGCCGGGCGCGGCATTTCGGGCCGGGTCCGCGCATGTAATACAGTTCGGGACGATAGGGATTGATGATGCCATCGATCAGCGTGACGCAGCGCGCGACGAGGCGGGCGAGGTGGCGCCGCAACGGCTGCAGGGCAAGTTCCATCGAATTCATGGCATGCCCTCAGTGCAGCTCGCCGAGGATGGCGGTGAACGGCAGCTCGAAGATCTCGGTTCCGATGTCGTCGGTGACGTGGACCGCCCAGTTGCGCCAGTCCTCCACGCTCGGTGTCATGACAAAGCTGCGCGCCAGTTGCTCCGCATACACGCGCGCCTCCGCCAGATCCATCGCGGCGCCGGTGCGATCCAGGATGACGTGCTTGTCGTCGGAGCAGTGAAAGAAAACTGCGGACATTCTTCCGATTCCCATGCCGAAGCGATTCTCGCGCGCTGCAATAGCAGCGCGCGCGGGCACTGAGAATCCGGGTGATCCCCCATCGGTAAACTACGGGGAATCCAGACGATTTGAATCACGCGGCCGTGATCAGCCCGACGTCAGAAGATCGGCTCGCCGATCGCAACCTCGCTGCGCGGGCCGAGCACGATCACCTCGCCGCTGGCGTCCTTGGCGCCGAGGATCAGGAGTTCCGAGGTGAAACCCGCGATGTTCTTCGGCCCGAGATTGCAGATGCACACGACCAGCGAGCCGACCAGCGCCGCCGGCTCGTAATTCGTGATCTGCGCGCTCGACCACATGATCCGCCCGGCGCCGACGTCGACGCCGACCTTGTAAGACGGATTGCGGGCGCGCGGAAACGGCTGCACCTCGACGACCTTGCCGATCCGGATATCGAGGCGGGCGAAGTCGTCGTAGCTGGCCTGCGGCTTGAGCGGAGACATCAGCGCTCCTGGAACGCAAGGCGGACGCCGAGCGCGATATAGATCGTGCCGACCACGCGGCCCTGCCACTGCCCGATGCGGCGATGCCGCCTGATCCACGGGCTGATCTGGCCGGCGGCGAGCGCCAGCAGCGAGGTGTAGACCGCGCTCATGACGACGAAGATCAGGCCGAGGGTCGCGAACTGCGCCACCGCCGAGCCGTGGCCGGGGTGCACGAACTGCGGCAGGAAGGCGAGGAAGAACAGCGCGGTCTTCGGATTGAGCATTTCCGCCCAGATCGCCTGCCGGAACGCGCGGCGCGGATCGACCGGCTGCGCCGCCGGCAAATCCAGGTCGTCGTTCTTCTCGAACAGGGCCCGGACGCCGAGCACGATCAGGTAGATCACGCCGGCATATTTTACGACGGAGAACGCCAGCGCCGAGGTCATCAGCACGGCCGAGAGGCCGAATGTCGCCATCGCGGTGTGGACGAGATCGCCGAGCGCGATACCGAACCCGGTCGCGACGCCGACGCGCGCTCCGCCGGTGACCGAGCGCGCGAGCACCAGCAGCACCGCCGGCCCGGGGATCAGGAACAGGCCGAGCACGACGGCGGCGTAGGTGAGGAGGGTGGTGATGTCGATCATGAAGACCTGTCTCGGATGTCAGGATGCGGCGATGGTAACCGCCGCGAAGCGTGGCTTCGGATCAAGCATCACGCCGGCGCTTTCGACAATGCGCATTTCCTCGGTTCCGCTCTGCGCGGTGCGCTCCAGCACGCCGTAGATGCCTGACGCAGCGTGGCTGAGCGCATCCGGCGTCGCAAGGCCGCGCGCGCGGGCGGCGACGAACAGCGCGGCGAACAGGTCTCCGGTGCCGGACGGGCTGATCGGAATCCGTGGCGTGCGCACGCACCAGGCGCAAGTCTTGTCGGATTGAGTGCGCTCGATCGCCAGCGTCTCGATCTCGCTGTGCGGCGTGCCGGCCAGCTCGGCGCTGGTGATGACGACGGTCGCAGGTCCCTGCGCCATCAGCGCGCTCGCCTGCGCGACGACGTCATCGATCGTCGTCACGCGCGCGCCGCAGAGGAATTCGAACTCGAAATGGTTGGGCGTGATGATGTCGGCGAGCGGGCAGAGCTGGTCGCGCACCAGCGGCGGAATGTCCGATCGCACGAACATGCCGCGGTCGCGGTCGCCGAGCACGGGATCGCAGCAATAGAGCAGGGCCGGGTTCGTCGCCTTCGCGCGCTCGACGAAGTCGGCCACGTCCATCGCGATGTCGGCCGAGCCGAGATAGCCCGACAGGATCAGCCGCGCGGCCTCGACCGCGCCGCGCTCCTCGATGCCGCGCAGCAGGTCAGCGACCAGCTGCACGTCGAGCACCCGGCCGCGGATGGTCGGATAGCCCGGCCGATTGCTGAGCAGCGTGGTCGGCACGGCGACGACATCGATGCCGTGCAGCTGGATCGGAAAGCTGGCGGCGCTGTTGCCGACATGGCCCCAGGCGACCTGTGACTGGATTGAGATGACCGTCATCTTGTGCGCATCACCCGAACAGTGCGGCGTAGATGACGTAGAGCCAGCCCAGGATACCGTGGATGATGGCCCACAGGATCGAATGGTTCTTGGTGTAAGAGATCGCGATCGCCAGCGCCGAGCCGAACCCCACGCCGTATTTCGCGCCCTCGACGCGGACGCCATAATATCGATTGCCGTTCATGGGGAATCCTTCCAGCGGGAGGGCGTGAGCGTGAAGGCAGCGTAACCTGCTAGTTGCCGTCAGTTCAACGGCGGATTGGAATTCCGCGGCATTGCTAAGCTCGATCATTCCCGGGCAAAGCCTTCGCCTCTGCTGCCGGCACGACGGTGATGGAGTCGGTGCGCGCATCTTTCTCCATTCGCCGGGACGACATCGAATGTGTGGTTCGCTGCGAGTCATATATCCGCATTCTCGCGACATGTTTTGTCTGATCGCACCCAGGGCCGCGAGCAAAGGGCAGTAAGCGGAATATTTTCTTATTCTGATATCGACAGGTTTTGCTGAGTTGCCCGTCGGGCTGTTTTGTCGCAGGCGGCGGAGCCCGGTTTGATTTGCGGGTTCGCGTCGGGACTCGTCTGTCACGCTGCGATCAAGCGATCGTGTCGGATCGACGTGGAAGAAGATGCGCGGGTGGACTGTCCTGCATCCAAACGCTTGCCTCATGGCGTCGGAATAAGACGGCAGAGCAATCGATCATGATGTGAGCGCGAACCGATCGGCGGGCGGCGAACAATGTGCCGGCGTGCCGAATCCAACAGGAGCAACTGATGTCCAGGATCAACCAGGTTGCGGCCGCGCTGACCGCGCTCGCCATGCTGACGGGGTCGGCCATGGCACACGAAGTGCCGGCGGCGGGCCCATCCGCGTTCGCGAAGATCCATGCCGCCGCCGGCCGCTGGAGCGGCGGTCCGCCGCGCATGGCAGTCCCGCATTTCGGCGAGTCCGAGGCGCTGCCTCGCGACCAGCCCGGCGGCGTCTGCGATCACGGCGACAATGCCATGATCTGCTGAGCCGGATCGTGCATGGCGGTGATCTCCGGCGAAAGTTGCGCTAGCCTTGCTGGGTCGTCTCCCTCCAGCTCGCGAGCGCCGCCGCCATGCACATCCTCCGTCCCCAGTTTCGCATCGAGCAAGACCGCGCGCTCGCCTTTGCGGCGGCGCGCGGCTTCGGCGCCATCGTCGCCGCCGATGCACGAGGCCCGCGCGCGTCCCACGTGCCGTTCGTGATCGAGCGGCGCGACGATCGCGTGATCGTGCAGATCCATCTCACCGCGAAGAATCCGCTGGTCGAGCTCGCTGACGGTGTCAGGCGCTTCCTCCTGATCGTCTCCGGCGATGACGCCTACATCTCGAACGACTGGTATGTCTCACCCGACAACGTTTCGACCTGGCTCTACGAGGCGGTGCATTTGTCCGGCGTCGCGCATCTGCGCGATCACGGCGAGAACCGCGGCCATGGCGACGCGCTGCTCGCGGTCTCCGAGGCGCGGTTGCAAAAGCAGCCCTGGGACCTGACGCAGATGGAGCCCGGCAAGCGCGAAGCGATGCTGGCGGGGATCAGGGTGATCGACATCGTCGTCGACGAGATCGAGGGCCAGTCAAAGCTCAACCAGCACAAGAGCGATGCGGACTATGTCGCGCTGGTCAATCGCCTTGCGCGGGCGCAGGAGACGGCGAGCCAAAGGCTGGCGGAGAAGATGCGCGCGTTGCGGCCGGAGCTTGGATACGACGTTGGACGGCACGGACGGGTCAGCTCCGTGTAACCCGGCGCTGTCTCAAGGCGGCAGAGAGCGGATTACGCTTGCGCTAATTCGCTCCACAGAGCCGATCGGCATTGGGTCCGCAAACCTGTTGTTAAGAATCGCTCCGCGCTGATTTGTTCGATTCCGATTCGTTCTTTGCGAACAAAATGGAGTCGAATGGGGAACATGTGGTGCGTGATCCATGTAGCCCGCATGAGCGAAGCGATATGCGGGGCCCGATCACGTATTCTTGGAGCGGTCCCGGATGTCGCTTCGCTCATCCGGGCTACGCAGTCATGTGGCGGAGAGCGCCAGGAAGCTCACGACCTCGCTGTTGAATCGATCCGCCTGCTCAATATTGAGGATATGAACGCCGGGCAGCAGAACGAGCTTGGCATCGGTGATTGTCGCGGCGATATCAGCGCTATGACGGGCCCGCGTGACGGTGTCGCTCTCGCCGCCGATCACCAGGGTCGGCGCCGCAATCAGCGAGATGACGCGGCGGAGATCGACGTCGCGCAGTGCGGCGTAACATCCGGCGAGACCGCGCGGCGGTGTGGTCAGCACCATGTTGCGGAATTCGTCGACGATCTCGTTCGGCGCGGCCAGCATCGCCGCCGGAAACCAGTTGCGCATGAAGCCGTCCGCGATTCCATTCATGTCCTTGGCCGCGAGCACCGCGCGGATCTGCTCGTCGAACGGCAGTTCGGACGCCAGATAGGACGAGGTGTTCGAGAGGATCAGGCGGTTGATGCGGTCAGGCGCGAAGATGCCGAGCCATTGCCCGACGAAGCCGCCGAGCGACAGGCCGAGGAAATGCGCGCGATCGATGCCGAGGGCGTCGAGCAGTTCGACCACGTCGCGGCCGAGCCGGTCGATCGAGTAGGCGCCCACCGGTGCGTCCGACCCGCCGTGACCGCGGGTTTCGTAGCGGAGCACCCGAAACGACCGGCTGAGGGCCGGCATCGAACGATCCCACATGTGCAGATTGGTGGCGATCGAGTTCGACAGCGCGAGCACCGGCCGATCGTCGAGGCCGTCGATACGGTACGCAATCCGGCAGCCATCCGCCGTGGTGAAGTGTCGATCGCTGCTCATCTCGTCAATCCCTTGTGCTGGTGAAAGCCGGCAGGCTTCGCGTCGAACCAGGCTAGGACTCGCACCTCCGAAGAAAAATTACTAAGATTGATCAATCTCTGTAGGTTTTATGGATAATGGATCGGATCAAGCTGCACGATTTGCGCTGCTTTGACGCTGTCGCGACCAAGGGAAGCTTTCAGGCCGCCGGCACGGCGCTGAACCGGTCGCACCCGTCGGTGTTTGCGGCGGTCGCCCGGCTCGAGCAGCAGCTCGGCCTCACGCTGTTCGATCGCAGCGGATACCGTATCGGGCTGACGGACGCCGGCCGGACGTTTCACGCACGCGCGCAGGTGACGCTGCGCGAGCTCGATCTGCTGCAGAGCTATGCGGAGCAGCTTGCCGGCGGAGAAGAGGTCGTCCTGCGCGTCGTCATCGGCGACCTGTGCCCGCGGCCGCTGGTGCTGCAGATGCTCTCGGCGTTCTTTGCCCGCTATCCCAACACGCGCCTGCACCTGGAATATGAGGCAGTCGGCGGGCCGCTCGAGCGCCTGATCGATGATGACGCCGATCTGGTGTTTCATCGCGCGGAACTGTCCGATCCGCGCTTCGAACAGATCAAGCTCTCGAGCACGACCATGGTGCCGGTCGTCGCTCCCGGCTTTCTGCCGTTTGCGTGGACGAAGCGGATCACGCCGGAGCAGATGCGCCCCTTCACGCAGTGCGTCATCCGCGACACGGCGCAGCGAGCGTCGTCGGAAAACTTTTTCCTGATCGAAGGTGCGCACCAGTGTAGCGTGCCGGACCAGATGATGAAGAAGGAACTGATCCTGCATCGTCTCGCCTGGGGCCATCTGCCCGCATGGCTGATCGAGGATGAACTGCGGGACGGCAGGCTGATCAGCATCGCCGGACCGAATTTTCCGGGCCGCGAGGAAAATCTTGCGGCAGTCCGCCATCGCCAGCATTCGCACGGACCGGTCGCCGAAGCGCTCTGGCTTCACCTCAAGAGCTGGCGGCTTGCGCAGCGTGCGGGGCGGGCGACCCGACCGGACCGCGCAAGGCGCGGCCGATAATGGGCGCGGAGTAACCCGACGCAGTGATGTCGTCGATGGATGTCCGATTACGCTTGCGCTCATCCGCCATACAAAGTGCCGCGGTATAGAGCGCGCAAACGTCTTGTTAAGAATCGTTTTGCGTCGATTTTTCGATTCCGATTCGTTCCTCGCGAACAAACTGGAGTCGGATCGGGAACGTGGCCGTGGTGCGACTCGTCGATCGATCAGTGATGCGGGAGAACGCAGTGTGCCTGAGATGCGCCGCGGTGTTGCACGCCGAGAGCAATAATCCCATCATGATACAACATCGATTGTTCGGATGCGGTCGATGTATGTGCGTTGTTAACATCTGGATCGCGCCGATTTTCCTGATTCCGATTCGTTCTTCGCGAACAAACTGGAGTCGGATCGCGAACGCGATCGTTGTGCGGCCCACGGGAGCAAGGTGCAGTTTGTGCCATAGCTTGCGCGACGATGCGGAGAGTTCGGCGCCGATCGCGCGAGGTTGCGAGGAACTATCGTGGAAATTGTAGTGAATCGTTGCCACGCGGCAACATCAAGAAACTATTTCAGGTAGCAATTCATCACGCCGCAATTATGTGACTGAATATTTCATCCCCAAGCGCTAGCGTGCAGTGGGGCTGATTTGTGGAGACCGCGGATGGATGCACCGCGAACTCGTTCGGCCTTGATTCCATCAACGATGCCAACCGAAGCCTCGGTAGGATCCAACCGACAGCACGCATGTTCCGCTCCGACGGAGCGATACTGGCAGACGCGAGTTCGTCCCTTCTTATTGGGGACCGCGGCGTCGCTCGTTTCCGGCAACGTCGCGGTCGCCGCGGACCGAATCCATCTGGGCTTCGACGGCTATCGCTCCGCGACCAATGACTATTGCATCAATGCGAGCAGCGTGCAGGGCGATCCGCAGACTGGATTCATGTGGCGCTTCAGCAAGAGCGGAACGCTTACCGGAGGACCTACCTTCCTCGATCTGCGAACGGACACTGCAACCGAGGTGTTTCCGCCATCGTTCGACGATCATGAGAAGTTCAGGGCCTGGGGCAGCGTCCTAGCACTACTTTGGCAGATTGTTGATTTTGCCGCGTTTTATAGGATTCCCGAATCAATTTTTCAATGATTCATGGGTGGTCGGCTCTGGGAGGGCTGACCATGCCCGGATGGGAAGACGAACTCGAACGCTGGCTGATGCCGTTCTTGGACCGGCTGGGTCATAAGACCCGGCAGCGGATGTGTCCTCTGTATGTTGCGGGATTGATCGGTCCGGGCGATCGCAAGAGCGTTCAGCCGATGGCGGAACGCCTTGCCACGAGCAACTACGACCAGTTGCACCATTTCATTGCGGACG
>NZ_JAGKJL010000039.1:0-89283 GCF_020329495.1 Bradyrhizobium australafricanum
CGGCGGGGCCTATCCAGCGGCTGATCGCCGATAAAGCCTACGATGCCAATAGTTTGCGAATGCTCCTCGCCGAGCACGGGGCCAAGGCCGTCATTCCGTCCACCACCAGCCGCAGCCAGCCGATCCCCTACAGCAAAAGACTCTACCGCCGGCGCAACCTGATCGAGCGCATGTTCGCTCGTCTCAAGGACTTCCGTCGTATCGCTACCCGCTACGACAAACTCGCAAGAAATTTCCTTGCTGGCGCCTTCATCGCCGCAGCCGTAACTTGGTGGCTCAATTGAGTCCGGACCCTAGCGCTGCAGCCACGGCCCGGTCGCTCGCTTCGCGACCGGGCCGCCAGCTTTCACAAGCGCGGCTGCTGCTGCGTCACGCAGTGGATGCCGCCGCCACCGGCGGCGATGCCGTCGATATCGAGCTGGATGATTTCCCGGTCCGGGTACAGGTCGCGCAGCTTGTCGCGCGCGTTGCGGTCCGCCGCCGCATCACCGAATTCCGGCGCGATCACGGCACCGTTACAGACATAGAAATTGATGTAGCCGGCGGCGAAGCTGTCGTCGTTTCCGTACTTTGGACGGACCGTCGACGGTCCCTGCAACTCCACGACCTTCAGGTGTCGACCTCTTGCGTCTGTCGACTTGCGCAGGATTGCCAGGTGTTCTCTCGTCACCTCGTAATCGTCGAACGACGTATCCATCTCCAGGCCCGCGACAACGACGCCCGGGCTGCTGAAGCGCGCGTAGAAATCGGTATGGCCATCGGTAATGTCGTCTTTGTTGTGACAGCCGGGTAGCCAGATGATCTTCTGCAGCCCGAGCAGGCGGAAGAGTTCAGCCTCGCATTCATCCTTCGTCAAACCGGGATTGCGATTGTCGTTGAGAACACAGCTTTTGGTGATGATCGCTGTCCCCTCGCCGTCGACTTCGATGCCGCCGCCCTCCAGCTTCAGGCCGGCCTTGATGAACTCAGCTTGCGCAAGCTCGGCCACACGTTCCGCGATCTTGGCATCATGCGCATGCCTTTGCTTCCCGCCCCAGCCGTTGAAGTTGAAACCGATGGCGCCGAGCTGCCCTGACGGGTTCGTTACAAAGACCGGTCCGGTGTCCCTGATCCAGATGTCGTCGAGCGGTTGAACAATGAGGTTCACCCGAGGGCCGCATAGCCGCGCGGCAATATCGTAGTCTTCCTTGCGCACCAGCATGTTCACGGGCTCGTCATGGGCCGCGATCGCCTGTGCCACCAAGGCAAGGTTTTCCCTGACCACTGGAAGCAGCCGTTTGCCCCAGATGTCCGTGTTGTGGGCGAAGGCCATCCAGGTGGCGGCATGCGGAGTGCTCTCGTCCGGCATCCGCCAACGGCCGCCAGCATCCTCTGCAGCACGATCCATGGCAGCGCCGCCCCGCCGCCCTAACCGGCCCGGTCAGCCGTCCCCACCATCCGCGCGGCGACACGGTCGCGCTTGACGAAGTGGTGGAAGGCGACCGCGGCGAGGTGCAGCACGATCAGCGCCAGCAGCACATAGGCGAAGAAGATGTGGCGATCCTCATAGGCATCCGCCGCCGCCTTGTCGGGCGAGGTGATCTGGGGAACGTGAAACAGGCCGAAGAAGCTCGAATAATCCTGTGCGCGGGCGCCGGAATGCGCCCAGCCCAGCATCGCCACCAGGATGGTGACGGCATAGAGCGCGCCGTGGCTGACCCGGGCGGCGATCCGCTGCCAGGAGGGCATCTCGGCCGGCAGCGCCGGCGTCGGGTTGACGCCGCGCCAGAGCAGCCGCAGCACGGTGAGCAGCAGCACCAGGTAGCCGATATCGGCGTGGATCGAGCGGTAGAAGAACTTGTCCGCCCGCGCCGGGACGTGGTTCATCCACCAGCCATAGGCCAGCATGCCGATGATGGCGATGCCGAGCACCCAGTGGAACGCGCGGGCGAGCGAGCCCCAGCTCGCGGTGGTATTGCGGATCATGTCACGTGGCCCCCTTGCGGCCGCATTTTTGGATTTCACACGTCGCAGCAATAGTTTGCCGTGATACTTGCAGCTATCGGTCAAGGCCATGTGAAATTCCCGGCTTCACCGCCTTTTGTCGGCCGAAGCGGCCGGATAGCCAAAAACAACTGAATGGTAACCCTGCTTCGGATAGAGTTTTCGCGTGTCCACTCCCCCGACCATCCTTGTGTTCGATTCCGGTCTCGGCGGCCTCACCGTGCTGCGCGAGATCGTCCGCGCCCGGCCCGATGCGCATTACGTCTATGTCGCCGACGACGCCTTCTTCCCCTATGGCCACCACGGCGAGGACGAGATCATCGCCCGTGTGGTGCCGCTGGTCGGCGAGCTGATCGCGGCCCACGCGCCCGACCTCGTCGTGATCGCCTGCAACACGGCATCCACCCTGGTCATGTCGCATCTGCGCGACGCCTATCCTTTGCCCTTCGTCGGCACCGTGCCGGCGATCAAGCCGGCCTGCGCCTCGTCGAAAACGAGGCGCGTGTCGGTGCTCGGCACAAGGGGCACCGTGAAGCGCGAATATACCCGCAAGCTGATCTCGGACTTTGCGCAGGGCTGCGAGGTGACGCTGGTCGGCTCCGGCGAGCTCGCTTCGCTGGCGGAGGCCGCCCTCAGCGGCGCGAGCGTGCGCGACGAGGATATCGCGGCCGAGCTCGCGCCCTGCTTCGTCGGCGATGGCGCCCACGACCCCGCCCGCACTGACACCGTCGTGCTCGCCTGCACGCATTATCCGCTGCTGCTGGAACGCCTTAAGAGGCTCGCGCCCTGGCAGGTCGACTGGATCGATCCGGCGCCGGCGATCGCACGCCGCGTCGCCGACCTGCTCGGCCCTGCCGGCCACGAGAGCGACCAGGCCGGCGCCGAGATGATCTTCACCTCGAAGCGCCCGCACGCGCTGACGGAAGCCTTGACGCCATTCTTCGGCGGCCGCGTCCCGGCCTGATCCTTTTCGCCGTCACAACGCGCTGCTAGCCTCTGCTCTCCTTCGAGGGAGGACCAAATTTGACCGCAGCCCCGCTGACACCGCTCAATCGCCTGCGCGAGGCGTGGCGCGACAAGTGCCCGACCTTCGGCGCGATCGCGACCATTCCGAGCATCCAGACCGTGCAGATCATGGCGCAGTCGCTGGACTGGATCATCGTCGATCTCGAGCACGGCCCGATCGATCTCGGCACCGCCCATGCGATGATCGTGGCGACCTCGGGCACGCCCTGCGTGCCGATGGTGCGGATCGCCGCCAACGAGCCGCATCTCGCCAAGGCACCGATGGACATCGGCGCGCTCGGCATCAATTTTCCGATGATCTGCAACGCAAGCGATGCGGTGAAGGCGGTGCGCAGCGTGCGCTATCCGCCGCAAGGCGACCGGCTCTGGGGACCGTTCCATGCGCCGTTCCGCTGGGGCGTCTCGATGAACGACTACATGGCGACCGCTGACGACGACATGATCTGCATGATCACGATCGAGCACGTCGATGCCGTGAACCGCATCGACGAGATCATGGCGACACCGGGCATTGATCTCGCGGTGATTGGACCCGGCGATCTCGCCACCTCGATCAACAAGCGCGGTCTGCCCGACGATCCCGAAGTGGTCGCGCTGATGCAGCGCGCCGAACAAGGCATCATGAAGAGCGGCGTGCCGATCGGCGGCGTCGCGCGCACCGCCGAACAGGCCAATGCGATGATCGAGCGCGGCTACCTCGCGCTCGCGCTCGGCTTCGACTGGTCGCTGTTCCAGCGCGGCATTGCGGCCGCGTTCGCGGGGATCAAGCGGTAGGCGTCAAACGCGGCCGCGCGGCGCTCCCGCTTGTTCACAGCTGCCGGCGAGCAGGTTCCAGTCACGTCGTGAAGGAACCGCGGGTGCAACTTCCGGCATCGCGCCTGCGACGGAGTGAACGATGCGTGTCGCCGATACAGCTCGTTCGCCTGAGTAGCTCATGAATAAGCGGCACAAACCCGCGCTGTTCGATGAACGGACTAATCCCAACGTCGCAAGTGCACATCACATATCGCCCGCTTTCCGCCGCGATTCCGCGCTGCTAGAGTTTTGCGGGTTGGGAGGAAAATGCATGTTCAGGAAATTACTGCTTGGTCTCACTGTGATTGCCCTTGCCGGTGCCGGCGCTGCTTTGGCGCAGCAGAGCGGCATCAAGCGGACGCCGCTGCAGAAGGTCGATTTTCCGACAGGCTACAACACGATCACCGCGATCGCCGAGGTTCCGGCCGGGGGTGCGTCGGGGCGTCACACCCATCCCGGCGCTGAAACCGGCTATGTGCTCGAAGGCGAGCTCGAGCTTCTGATCGACGGCAAACCGCCGCTGAAGCTGAAGGCGGGCGATTCCTACCAGATCCCGGAAGGCGCGGTGCACGACGCCAAGACGTCCGGCGACAAGCCGCTCAAGGTGCTCGGCGTCTATGTGGTCAAGGCCGGCGAGCCGTTGGCAAAACCCGCGCCGTGAGCAGAACCCTTTGGTCTCCGACCAGTTGGTTCATCTGAGCTTCAGGTGCGGCGAGCAACCATTTGAGCTCGCCGGGCCTTTGATTTTTTGCCTGTTTGCTAAGGAACTGAACCGAACGGATGCGCGGTAAATTTCGTCAGATTTCATTGCCGCGCCGTCTCGTCGCCGATCTGATGCATGCATCGGCCGGCGTGCCGCTGGTCTCCCTGAAGCGCACCCTGAACGTGCGGGCAATCGTCGAGGCTCGTGCACGTGCGGCGCAGGCACCGGGCTGGGCCGCCATCTTCGTCAAGGCATTCGCGCTGGTCGCCAGGACCGAGCCGACGTTGCGCACGCTGCACGTCAAATGGCCGTGGCCTTGCCTCTACGAGTTGCCGCGCAGCGTCGGCATGGTGGCGATTGCCCGCGTTGAGAAGGGCGAGGATTGCGTGCTGTTCGAGCGCATCTGTGCCGCCGACGAGATGCCGCTCGCCGAGGTCGACGCGCTGATCCGCCGCGCCAAGACCGCGCCGCTGCACGAAATCCCCTCGTTCCGCAAAATGCTCTGCGTCACGCGCCTGCCGCTTCCGCTGCGCCGCCTGGCGTGGACGATCGGGATGAATTTTGGCCGGCAGCGCGCCAATTTCTGCGGCAGTTTTGGCGTGACCTCGGTCGCGGCCTATGGCCCCGGCGAGTTGCACGCGCTGAGCCCAGGGCCATTCCTGTTGAGCTACGGCGTGATCAGGCCGGACCACACTGTCGACGTGGTGCTGCGCTGGGACCATCTGGTCTGCGACGCCGCCCTGATCGCGCAGACCTTGATCCGCCTCGAGCAGGTGCTGGGCGGCGAAATCGCCGCGGAACTGGGCGCGGGCCGGCCGCAAGCCGATGCCCGGCTGGTCCGGGCGGCCGGAAGCCGCCTCTGAGGGGCAAAATCGGCGAATTTTGACGCCAATTCGGCCCAAAATGCCCTGCGTTTTGTTTGACAGAACCGGACTTTCTCCTTAAGACCACCTTGCTCGCGGGCCGGTTTTCGGCCCGCGATGCGTTTCGCGACCCGTGGTCCTCCCCGAGCTTTCGAGGCGGACCTGTCGGTACAGGCCTTTTGGCCGGTACACAGGAGGGCGCGTCTCCTCAAACCCTAGACTGACAAAACGCCGGGCGCTGGGTGCGACGGCTGTACAAAGAGGACGCGATGACAAAGCGCAGTGAGGCGAAGTACAAGATCGATCGCCGCATGGGCCAGAATATCTGGGGCCGCCCGAAGAGCCCCGTGAACCGCCGCGAATACGGCCCCGGCCAGCACGGCCAGCGCCGCAAGGGCAAGCTCTCCGACTTCGGCGTGCAGCTGCGCGCCAAGCAGAAGCTCAAGGGCTACTACGCCAACATTTCCGAGCGCCAGTTCCACGGCATCTATGTCGAAGCCAGCCGCCTGAAGGGCGACACCGGCGAGAACCTGATCGGCCTCCTGGAGCGCCGTCTCGACACCGTGGTCTACCGCGCCAAGTTCGTCTCCACGATGTTCGCCGCGCGCCAGTTCATCAACCACGGCCACATCAAGGTGAACGGCCGCAAGGTCAACATCGGCAGCTACAAGCTGAAGGTCGGCGACCTCATCGAGGTCAAGGACTCCTCCAAGCAGCTGACGCCGGTGCTGGAAGCGGCCCAGCTCCCTGAGCGTGACGTGCCTGACTTCATCGAGGTCGATCACTCCAAGATGACCGCGACGTTCGCGCGCACCCCCGGCCTCTCGGACGTGCCATTCCCGGTGCAGATGGAGCCGCATCTGATCGTCGAATTCTATTCGCGCTGATCGCTGCAGCATTGCGATATCCGAAAGGCCCCGGTTTTGCCGGGGCCTTTTTGTTTGCCCACAAGACGACTATGATATTCGGGACTTGGCAGATGACTGCCCGTTGAGGTTTCTTGCCGATGACCCGGTTACTGGAACAGGCCTTCGAGACAGTTTCAAACTTGCCTGACACAGAGCAGGACGAGCTCGCGCGCATCATGCTGCAGCTTGCCGGCGTCGACCAACCACCGCTTCAGCTCGCGCCGGAAGAAGACGCCGATCTGGCTGAAGCCGACTCCGAGATTGCACGCGGCGAGCTGGCAACGGCCGAGGAAGTCCGTGCGATGTGGGCAAAGCACGGGCTGTGAACGTCCGTTACACGCGACGCGCTCTTGTTCAGATTGATCAGGCACTCTCCTATATCGAGACACGATCGCCCCAGGGGGCGGTCGACGTGCGGGACCGCATCTTGGCACTTGTCACGCTGCTGCAAGAGCAGCCGCGTGCAGGGCGCCCGACAAGCCGCTCAGGCGTCCGCCGGCTTTCGGCGACACCTTATCCCTACCTGATCGACTATCGCGTGACGCCCAACGAGATCATCATTATGCGGTTTCGTCACGCTGCCCGGAGGCCTATACGCTAGCGGCGATTCCGCACGCCAGCGGAGCGATGAGGAAAGCCCATGCACTACACCCCTGCCCGGCCCGATCCCAAGGCCCCGCCCGTCCGCATCAACCTTCTGTCCGATACGCAGACCAGGCCGACGCCGGCGATGCGCGAGGCGATGGCGAAGGCGGAGGTCGGCGACGAGCAGGTCGGCGACGATCCGACCACCAATGAGCTCTGCGCCCGCGTCGCCGATCTGCTCGGCAAGGAGGCTGCCGTCTTCATGCCGTCGGGCACCATGTGCAACGTCGCGGCGACGCTGGCCTATTGCCGCCCCGGCGACGAGATTTTGGCGCATGCGACCGCGCATATCATTGCGCGCGAGGGCGGCGCCCATGCCGCGCTCGGCGGTTTCCAGATCACGCAGCTGCCGGGCGATGACGGCCAGTTCACGCCTGAGACCTTCCAGGCCGCGCTGCATCCGCGCACCCGCTACCAGCCCCCGCAGGTGCTCGTCAGCGTCGAGCAGACCGCCAATATCGGTGGCGGCACGATCTGGAAGAAGGCGGCGCTCGACGAGGTCGTGCGCATCGCCAAGGCCCACGGCCTTGTCACCCACATGGACGGCGCGCGGCTGCTCAATGCGACCGTCGCGTCCGGCATCTCGCCGCGCGACATGACGGCAGGCTGGGATTCCGCCTGGATCGATTTCTCCAAGGGCCTCGGCGCACCGATCGGCGGCGTGATCGCCGGCACCCGCGCCTTCATCGACGATGTCTGGCGCTGGAAGCAGCGGCTCGGCGGCTCGATGCGGCAGTCCGGCGTCTGCGCCGCCGCCTGCATCCATGCGCTCGATCACCATGTCGACCGCCTCGCCGACGACCATGCCAATGCGCGGGCGCTGGCGCGCGGCCTGTCGCAGATCAACGGCATCGCGGTGCAGGCGCCGGAGACCAACCTCGTCTTCTTCAAGCCCGACGGCGCCGGCGTCTCAGGCGACAAGATGGTCGCCGAGCTGCGCAAGCGCGGCGTGACCCTGGCGATGATGGACGGCCGGATCAGGGCCTGCACGCATCTCGATGTCACCGCGGCGATGATCGAGGAAGCGGTCGGACACGTCAGGGACATCGTGCGCGCGGCGTAACTCCCGTAGCCCAGATTGCGCTTCGCTTCATCCGGGCTTCGAAGCTGAATTCTACCGTCCCATCGCCTGGTAGATCAGCGTCTTCAGCTCCTGCTGGATCCGGCCACGCTGCGACGGCGTCTGCACCATGAAGATCCCGAACAGGTCGTCCGCGGGATCGATGAAGAAGAAGGTGCCGCCGACACCGTCCCAGCGATACTCGCCCAGCGGCCAGTCTGTGTTCGCCGGCACCGAAGTGCGGACCGCGAAGCCGAGGCCGAAGCCGGAGTTCGGACCGGGATAGTAGTTCTGGTCGCGCACGACGCCGGTCTCCGGACCGATATGGTCCCTCGCCATCAGCGCGATGGTCTCCGGCTTCAGATAGCGCCTGCCCTCATAGCTGCCGCCGTTCAGCAGCATCTGCGAGAAGCGCGCATAGTCGCCGATGGTGCCGACCATGCCGCCGCCGCCGGATTCCCATCGCAGCGGCTTGCGCGGATTGCGGACGTCGGCGACCGGACTGATGGTGCGATCCTTCGGCATCGGCTCGGCGATCAGCGGCCATTTCGCCCGGTCGGCGACATAGAACGCGGTCTCGTTCATCCCGAGCGGGCCGAGCAGCCGCTCCTTCTCGACCTGAAACAGCGATTTCCCCGTGATCACCTCGATGATGCGGCCGAGCACGTCGGTGGAATGGCCGTAATCCCATTGCGTGCCGGGTTGTTCGGCCAGCGGCAGCGCCGTGAGCCGCGCCACGAATTCGGCATTGTCGGGATCGTTGTTGAACAGGCCGGCATCGGCGTAGGTCTTGTTCACGACACCACCGCCGTAATAGCCGTAAGGCAGGCCGGCGGTGTGGCGCATCAGGTCTTCGATGGTGATGGGGCGCCTCAGCGGCTCCAGCGTCATCGCCATCTTGCCTTCATCGCCGCGCTTTTCCACCCCGACCTTCATGTCGGCAAAGGCCGGGAGATATTTCGACACCGGATCGCCGAGGGCGAGCTTGCCTTCCTCGACCAGCATCATCGCGATGACCGTGGTGATCGGCTTCGACATCGAATAGAGGCGGAAGATGGTATCGGCGCTCATCGAGAACTCGGTGGCGACGTCGCGAACCCCGAACTTCTCGTAGTAGACCGGCTTGCCGTGCTGCTGCAGCAGCAGGATCGCGCCCGGAATCTTTCCGGTCGCGACCTCGTTCCGGACATAGTCGGAAACCTTGGAAAGGCCCTCCGCCGAGAAGCTGTGCGCGGCCGGCCCCGCGGAGCCGGCCTTCGCAATCGTTGCGACCAACGCGAACGCGAGTGACGCGACGAACGCGCGGCCCCCACGCATGCAAGCGCATGAGCCGATCCGCCTGAATCGGATCATGCCGTCATTCCCTTCTTTTCAACGCGTTTGTTCACGCGAACCGGTATCCACTTCGCTCGAAAACGCTCTAGTTTTCCATGGCTTCATAGACGAGCTGCTTCAGCGTCCGCTGGATGCGCTGACGCTCGGTCGGCGTCTGCTCCAGCAGAACGAAGAAGAAATCCTGCTTGCGGTCGATGACATAATAGCAGCCGCTGGCGCCGTCCCATTTCAGCTCGCCGAGATCGCCGGGCGGTGGTGGCTTCGCAGTGCCGGGATCGGTGCGCACCGCGATCCCAAGCCCGAAGCCGAAGCCGTCGCCGGGGAAGTAGAAAAAGTCGCGCTCGACGCCGGAGCGAGGCCCGACGCGGTCGGTCGTCAGCTCCTTGAACGTCTCGGGCTTCAGGATGGTCTTGCCGTCGAGGGTGCCGCCATTGAGCAGCATCTGCGCGAAGCGCGAATAATCCGCCATGGTCGAGACCATGCCGCCGCTGGCGGACTCCCATTTCTTGACCTTGGTCGGATCGTTGACCCGGCCGACCCGGAAGTCGCTGTCGTTCGGCATCGGTTCGGCCATCAGCTTCTGCTTCTCGGGATCGGTGACGAAGAAGCCGGTGTCCTTCATGCCGAGCGGATCGAGCAGCCTTTCGCGCTCGATCGCCGAGAGCTTCTCGCCGGTGGTCACCTCCATCACGCGCGCCAGAATGTCGGTGGAATGGCCGTATTGCCAGAGCGCGCCGGGCTGGTTGTGCAGCGGCAGCTTGGCGATCCGCTCGGCGAATTCGGCGAGATCGAAATCTCCGCCGTAGATATTGGCTTCCTTGTAGGCCTTGCGGACCAGGCTGTCGCCATAGAAGCCGTAGGTGATACCCGACGTATGCGTCATCAGATCGAGGATCGTGAGCGGCCGCTTTGGCGGCACCAGCTCCAGAGTCTTGGTGCCGTCCTCGGCCTTCTTCTCGACGCCGACCTTCACGTTGGCAAAGGACGGGATGTATTTCGAGACCGGATCGTCGAGCTTGTATTTCCCTTCCTGCAGCAACTGCATCGACACCACGGCGGTGATCGACTTGGACATCGAGGCCAGCCGGAAGATGGTCTTGTCCGTGATCGGCACCTTGCTGACCACGTCCTGCACGCCGAAGGCCTCGTGATAGACCGGCTTGCCGTGCTGCTGGATCAGGACGATGGCGCCGGGAATCTTCCCGGTCGCGACCTCGTTCTTGAAGAACTCGCTGATCTTGGCGAGCTTGTCGCGGTTGAAATGCGCACCCGCCGGAATCTCGTAGGTGCCCTCGGTGTGCGGGTACGCCGGCGCCGCCAGCACCACCGCGGCGGCCGCGGCCGCGCACGTCAGACGAAATGAATGCATTTGGATTATCCCTCCCCGGAAATCACGGGGAAGTGTAGCGGCGGCATCATCAGGCACAAGGGCTGCCAAAGGCCCCCAGGACCTTCTGATGAAGCTCGCCGCTTTGGGCAGAAAAGCAGCAAAAGATCACCTGCGCGAGGCCGGGTGCGGCGGCCAGGGCATCGACGACGGCCTTGACCGCGATGTCGGCGGCGCGATCCGGCGGGAAGTGATAGACGCCGGTCGAGATGGCGGGAAATGCGATGGAGCCCAGCTGATTGGCGTGGCACAGCTCGATGCCGCGGCGATAGCAGGATGCGAGCAGCGCATCCTCGTTTTGAATGCCGCCGTGCCAGATCGGGCCGACGGCGTGGATCACGTGCTTCGCCGGGAGCCGATAGCCTTTGGTGATCTTGGCATCGCCGGTCTTGCAGCCGTGCAGGGTGCGGCACTCAGCGAGCAGCTCGGGGCCCGCGGCACGATGGATCGCACCGTCAACGCCGCCACCGCCGAGCAGCGATGAATTGGCCGCGTTGACGATGGCGTCAACGCGCAAGGTCGTGATGTCGGTAACGATGACTTCGAGCCGCGCCTTGCCGATCTGGCGCGCCGTCAAGGTCAGGCAGCCACGTCGACCGGGATGCCCTTGTCGGCAAACAGCTGCTGCAATTCGCCGGCCTGGAACATCTCGCGGATGATGTCGCAACCGCCGACGAACTCGCCCTTCACATAGAGCTGCGGAATCGTCGGCCAATTCGAATAGACCTTGATGCCGTTGCGCAGTTCGGCGGATTCGAGAACGTTGAGGCCTTTGTAGCCGACGCCGATGTGGTCGAGGATCTGCACGACCTGACCGGAAAACCCGCACTGCGGGAATTGCGGCGTGCCCTTCATGAACAGGACGACGTCGTTCGACTTCACTTCGTTGTCGATGAATTGCTCGATGCTCATTTTCGCTTCCTTCGGGGGCGACGCTCTCAGGCCTTGACGGGCCGGCCCGCCCTTCTAACCCGTGACTGACTATATATGTAGCTCAAACCATTGTGCATCCAAAGCAAAATGGCGGAAATCTGGCATGCGCCGGGCGCTGCCGGCGCCCCAAATGGGCCGGGATTATCTGACGGCCCCAATATCATCGCGGGGGGAGGCTTTTTTCCCGTAACGGAGCCCCTATCTAGGACGAACTGTCCGTTGGGAACCAGTTTGCCGAAGCAACGTTCTCTCCATTGAATCGGAGACCCCTGTGACGAAACCAGCCTCTGCCGCGGCCGCCCTTCCCGCCGTCCCCCCGTCACTGTCCTCCGAATCCGGCCCGCTCGCCCAGCGCTTGGTGGACGCCTATCGCGCCGTCCGCGACGAGACCGAACGGCGGGCCGCACCGCTGTCGCCCGAAGACCAGCTGATCCAGTCGATGCCGGACGCGAGCCCAGCCAAATGGCACCGCGCCCATACCACCTGGTTCTTCGAGCAGTTCCTGCTCGGCGAGCACGTCAAGGGCTACACGCCATTCCATCCGGACTACGCTTATCTGTTCAATTCTTATTACGTCAGCGCCGGGCCGCGGCACGCCCGCCACCAGCGCGGCCATTTGACCCGCCCGACCGCCGACGAAGTCACCGCCTACCGCCGCCATGTCGACGCCGAGGTGGTGAAATTCTTCCAGACTGCCGGAGCCGACACGCTCGAGGCGCTGGTGCCGCTGGTCGAGGTCGGGCTCAATCACGAGCAGCAGCATCAGGAGCTGATGTACACCGACATCCTGCATGCCTTCGCGCAGAACCCGATCCCGCCGGCCTACGATCCGGCGTGGCGCTTCCCGGTGTCGCAGCACGGGCCTGAGGAATGGGTGACGCTCAACGAAGGCATCCACACCGTCGGCCATGGCGACGACAGCTTCCATTTCGACAATGAGAAGCCCGCGCATCGCGCTTTGGTCGGCCCGGTCAAGCTCGCGAAGAACCTCATCACCAATGCAGAGTGGCTCGCCTTCATGAAGGACGGCGGCTATTCCACCGCCACGCTGTGGCTGATGGATGGCTTTGGCACCGTGAGCAACGAGGGCTGGCAGGCACCCGGCCATTGGCGCGAGATCGACGGCGAATGGAGGATCATGACGCTGGGCGGCCTGCAGCCGATCGATCCGTCCGCGCCGGTTTGCCATGTCAGCTATTACGAGGCCGACGCCTTCGCCCGATGGGCCGGCAAGCACCTGCCGACCGAGATGGAATGGGAGGTCGCCGCGCGCGCCGGCCTGCTCAACGACGCTTACGGCATCGTCTGGCAATGGACCCGCAGCTCCTATTCGCCCTATCCGGGCTACCGCGCGATCGAAGGCGCGCTCGGTGAGTACAACGGCAAGTTCATGGTCAACCAGCTCGTGCTGCGCGGCTCGTCGCTGGCGACGCCTTCGGGTCACAGCCGCGTCACCTATCGCAACTTCTTCTATCCACACCATCGCTGGCAATTCACGGGGTTACGCCTCGCAGACTATGCCTGATTGAGTCCTGTCGACATCAATAACGCGTCGGTAAGCGCGTTCGGGAGAGTATCATGAATGTGCATGCCGCCGCTTTGGCCAAAGCGTATCCGTTCGACGAAGCGACGTCGGTGTTTGCCGGCGACGTGATTGGCGATCTCGCCCGTCACCCGAAACGGCTGTCGCCGAAATATTTCTACGACGCCACCGGCTCCGAGCTGTTCGAGCAGATCACGGTGCTGCCGGAATATTATCCGACGCGCACCGAGCTTGGCATCCTGCGCGACCGCGGCGACGAGATCGCCGCGATCATCCCTGACGGCGCAGCGCTGGTCGAGTTCGGCGCCGGCGCGACCACCAAGGTGCGCCTGCTGCTCGAGCATTGCGAATTCGCAGCCTATGTGCCGGTCGATATCTCAGGCGATTTCCTCAAAGCCCAGGCCGACGGGCTGCGGAAGGATTTCCCTCGCCTCGGCATCTACCCGGTCGCTGCCGATTTCACCACGCCGTTCACGCTGCCCGAGGCCGTCGCCACGATGCCGAAGGTCGGCTTCTTTCCCGGCTCGACGCTCGGCAATTTCGAGCCGAGCGAGGCCTTGGCCTTCCTGCGCAGCGCGCGAAAAATCCTCGGCCACGGCGCGCAGATGATCATCGGCGTCGACCTCGAGAAGGACGAGCGCGTGCTGTACGACGCCTATAACGACGCAGCCGGCGTCACCGCGCGGTTCAACCTCAATGTGCTGGTTCGCATCAACCGCGAGCTCGGCGGCAATTTCGATCTGTCGGGATTCACGCACCGCTCGATCTACAACCGCGATCGCCATCGCATCGAGATGCACCTGATCAGTCGCAAGGCGCAGACCGTGCGCATCCTCGGCAACACCTTTGCGTTCCGTCCGGGCGAGAGCATCCACACCGAGAACAGCTACAAATACTCGCTCGAGCGCTTCACCGCGCTCGCCCGCAGCGCGGGCTGGACGGTGCGCGAAAGCTGGACCGACGCCAACACGATGTTCTCGGTGCACGCACTGGTCGCGGACTAGCGCCCAAACCAGGACGGGGCAAATCATGGGCAGGCGTCCGCTGCAGATCGCGACGGCGTTGCTCGCCCTAGTCCCGATCCTGACCGGCATCATCACCATGCTGGGCGTCAGCGATCCGCTCTACGCCTCAGCGGGCGTTCCGGCGCTGCCGGTGCTCGACAGCAATCTGCGCTTCTTCGGCGGGGTCTGGCTTGGTCTCGGCCTCGCGCTGCTCTGGCTGGTACCGCGGATCGAAAGCGAGAGCGTGCTGTTTCGGGTGGTCTGGGGCGGCATCTTCCTCGGCGGCATCGGCAGGCTGCTGTCGATGCTGATGGTCGGCTTGCCGCCGCTGCCCTTCGCGGGCTTCACCGCGCTCGAAGTGATCGGCGCACCGCTGTTCGTCTATTGGCAGCACCTGGTAGCAAAGGCCGGCCGCGAGTAACGGCCGCCGCTATTCCTCTTCCCCCGTCGACCGCAGCGAGATCGACTCCCACGCGGCGACCACGATCATGATCGCGGTGGTGACGATTGAGAGCACCAGCGGCGACATCTCGCGGGCGAAATAGGCCGTGATCGCCAGCGCGACGATGCCGACGCCGTGCGAGAGCTGGAGGAAGTTGCGGATCACATATTTGAACAGGATGGTCCCGACCAGGAACAGCATGGGCCCGCCGACCGAGCTGACGATCGTGTTCAGATCGGAATGACCGGACGGGTGCTTCAGCACCAGTTCGTCGGCCACCGCGGTAAGGATGATGCCGCCGACGATCGGCATGTGCAGATAGGTATAGGCGATCCGCGCCACGCGGCCGGATTCCTCTGACTTGGAGATCATGTCCGAGCCGGCCTCGGCGCCCTTGTGGAAATAGATCCACCACATCGCGATGCTGCCGACCAGCGCCGAGATGAACGCGGCGACGTTCTCCGGCGTCCAGGTCAGCTCGGCAAAGGTCGCGCCGTCAACCACGATGGCCTCGCCGAGCGCAATGATGATGAAGCCGGCGCAGCGCTCGGCCATGTGGCCGCCCTCGACCGACCACGCCTCGATCGAGGAAAAGCCGAGCCCAGGGGTCCAGAACCGCGCGGCCGGCGCGATATATTCGATGGTCAGCGCCGCAATCCAGAGCCACATCCGCGTCTCGTGCTCGGCGAATCCGCCGAGAATCCACAGCACGGCCGAGCAGGACAGCCAGGTCAGGATGCGGATGGCGTTGTGGCGCACCGCCGTCCGGCGCCGCGGCGTCGCCAGCAGCCAGAACGTGGTGCGGCCGACCTGCATTGCCGCATAGGTCCCGGCGAACCACAGCCCGCGGCCCTCGAAGGCGGTCGGTATGGAGGTCGACAGCAACAGCCCGCCCAGCATCAGCACGAACAGCAGCAGGCGGACCGGCGTCAGCTCGGGATTGAGCCAGTTGGTGACCCAGGTGGTGTAGACCCACACCCACCACACCGCGAGGAACAGCAGCGTGACCTGCACCGCCCCAAGCAGGGTGAAGTGGTGCAGCAGCGTATGCGACAGCTGCGTGACGGCGAAGACGAAGACGAGGTCGAAGAACAGCTCGGCATTGGTGACGCGGCTGTGCTGGTTCGGCACGATGACGCGAAACATCGCGCCACGCGGATTGTCCACCATGCTTGAGGCCCCCGCCCGCAGCTTTGCCGGGCCCTAGCCTTCCGGCACGCCGGTCTGCAGGGCCAGCGCGTGCAGCACGCCGCCCATCTGGCCCTTCAGCGACTGGTAGACGATCTGGTGCTGCTGGACGCGGGACTTGCCGCGGAATGACTCGGAAATAACAGTGGCGGCGTAGTGGTCGCCGTCGCCGGCCAGATCGCGGATCGTCACCTCGGCATCGGGAATCGCTGCCTTGATCATCGATTCGATATCACGGGCGTCCATCGGCATCCCAGTCCACCTCCGTCAGGTCGTTCGAATCAGGGCCAGATCGGCCAGATAAACCTAAGGATAAAACCTAGCCCTTGGGGTCTTCTAGGTCATCCCGGGCACACTATATTCCCATTCCCAGCGATTTAAACCTGCATCAATCGGTCACAAGCCATCACACCGAAATGACCAGAAGAGGCGCAGAATCATGAAGCTCCCCGGCCCCGATCATCCCATTGCGATCACGCCCAATGCCAAGCGCGTCCGCGTCACCGCCGACGGCGTCGTGATCGCCGAGACTACCCATGCGCTGACCTTGAAGGAAGCGAGCTATCCGGCCGTGCAATACGTCCCCCGGCAGGACGCCAACATGGAGCTGTTGACCCGCACCGAGCGGACCACGCATTGCCCGTACAAGGGGGACGCGAACTACTTCAGCATCAAGGCCAACGGCAAGACGCTGGACAACGCGATCTGGACCTATGAGGAGCCCTTCCCGGCGATGACCGAGATCGCCGGCCACCTCGCCTTCTATCCGGACAAGGTGAAGATCGAGGAAGTCGCCTAGGGTCGCCTGCCGCAAGCGCCGGGCCTCGCCCGGCCTTTGGTCGCGCGCTGACCCAGCCTGCAAAACGGCAATGCCCGGGCGAGGCCCGGGCATGACGTCGGGAGCGCTTGGCCCCGATCCCAGCTATACCCTGAATATCGTGAGCCCGAGGATCAGGAGCACCAGGAAGATCACGACGAACACATAGAACAGAAAGCGCGCGATGTCGGCGGAGGCGGCGGAAATGCCGGTGAAGCCAAGCAAACCCGCGATGATCGATACGACAAGGAAGATCAGCGCCCATTTCAGAATTGTCATTACCCGCTCCTCATACCGCGCGTGTCCGCCAGGTCGGACGAGAACGCCCGCACCCGACCGCAGTTCCAAAGACGAAACAGCTTCGCCGAGATGACCGACCTCGATACTCCCCCGTCCAGCCGATTGGGCCTTGCTGAATCAGGTTCCCGACTGCAACATCAGGGTGCAGACCCGGCTGGTGGCACCATGAAATCGATTGCTCACGCGGCTCCGGCCGTCGACATCCAGGCAGCACCGAAGCTCCACAAGCGCAATGTCGCGCTGGACCGCGCGCGCACCTTCCTGACCCTGGTCGTGCTGCTGCACCACGCGGTGATCCCCTACACCTATTTCGGGCACACCGACCCGACATCGTGGATCGGCTTCGACTGCGTGGTGCTCGCCACCGACAGCTTCTTCATGGCGATGTTCTTTTTCCTGTCGGGGCTGTTCGTCTGGCCGGGGCTCGGCAACAAGCCGTGGCTGATCTTCCTGCGCGACCGGCTGCTGCGGCTCGGCCTGCCGTTCGTGATCTGCGCTGTCACGGTCATTCCGATCGCCTATTACGCGATCGCGCTGCGCGCGACGCCGGGGCTGAGCTTCTCCGAATTCTGGTGGAGAACCATGAC
Organism: Bradyrhizobium australafricanum; assembly: GCF_020329495.1. NCBI lineage: Bacteria > Pseudomonadati > Pseudomonadota > Alphaproteobacteria > Hyphomicrobiales > Nitrobacteraceae > Bradyrhizobium > Bradyrhizobium australafricanum. The sequence continues at coordinate 17,520 of NZ_JAGKJL010000039.1, forward strand.
GATCGGGCCGTGGCCAAGCGGCCCGATCTGGTTCGTCTATGTCCTGATGGCCTTCGACCTCACGGCGAGCCTGCTGTACCGGGTGTCGCCGCGTCTGCTCGATCCGATCAACCGCCTGTCGATCAAGGGATTTCAACGTCCCTCGAAGTTCTGGCTGTTCCTCGTCATCGTCAGTGTCGCCGCCTACCTGCCGATGCTGGTCCATTACGGCCAGAACTACTGGTTCGAGTTCGGACCGTTTTCGGTGCAGGCGAGTCGCGTGCTGCTGTACGCGTCCTATTTCTTCATCGGAGCGGGAATCGGGGCGGCGAACCTCGAGGGTGGCGTGCTCAGCGCGCACGGACGGCTGACCGAGCGCCGCTGGTTCTGGACCGGCATCACGCTGATCCCCTACTGTTTGATGTGGGTGATGATCTACATCAAGCGCATGATCATCGGTAACCCCGATCCGCTGCCGGGCTGGTATCTCGGGATCTACGGTACCTTCTATGTGCTGTTCAGCGCCTCGATCCTGTTCGCGATCCTGGCCTACTTCCTGCAATCGAAATCGTCGGGCCCGACGCTGCTCGACCGGATGCAGGGCGACGCCTACGGCATGTTCCTGGTGCACTATCCGATCGTGCTGTGGCTGCAATACTGGCTGTTCGATATGGAGTTGCCGGCCTTCGCCAAGGCCGCGATCGCGTTCTTCGCCACCGTGGCGCTGAGCTGGGCGGTCACGGCCGTGTTGCGCAAGATTCCCGGCTCGAGATACGTGCTTTAGTTCGATGAAGCCGTAGGATGGGTAGAGCGCAGCGAAACCCATCACTTTCGTGCCGTGCATCGAGATGGTGGGTTTCGCTGCGCTCTACCCACCCTACGCCTACGCAGCGATCTCGCCCCTCGCCGTCACGCTTTCCAGCCGCGGGGCGGCCGCGGCGCGATGGTCGCGGGCGATCAGGATGTAGAAGGTCGGCAGCACGAACAGCGTGAACAGCGTGCCGATCAGCATGCCCATCACCACGACGATGCCGATGGCGAAGCGGCTCGCGGCGCCGGCGCCGTCGGCATAGAGCAGCGGGGCAAGGCCCGCGACCATCGCGGCTGTCGTCATCAGCACCGGCCGCATCCGCACCGCGGCCGCCTTCTGGATCGCGGCGACCCGGTCGAGCCCTTCGTGGTGCTGGATCTCGTTGGCAAAGCTCACCATCAGGATGCCGTGCTTGGAGATCAGCCCGATCAGGGTGACGAGGCCGATCTGCGTATAGATGTTCAGCGTGGTGAAGCCGAAATACAGCGGCAGCAGCGCGCCGCAGACCGCGAGCGGCACCGTGACCATGATCACCAGCGGATCGCGAAAACTTTCGAACTGCGCCGCCAGCACCAGGAAGATCACGATCAGCGCCATGCCGAAGGTGACGATCAGGCGGTTGCCCTCCTGCACATATTGCCGGCTGTCCGACAGCCAGTCGACCGTCATGCCCGGCGACAGCTTCTGCGCCTGCATGAACGACACCGCCTGCCCCATGGTGACGCCAGGCTTGAGCACTGCCGAGATCGTCGCCGCGTTCATCTGATTGAACTGCGGCAGCCGGTTCGGCTCCGGCTTGACGTTGACCTTGATCACCGTCGACAGCGGAAACATCTGTCCCGAGCTCGAACGGACGTTGAAGTTTCCGAGCCCTTCGGGCGTGACCCGGTCGGCCTGGCGCACCTGCGGGATCACCTCGTAGGAGCGTTCAAAGAAATTGAAGCGGTTGACATAGTTTTCGCCGACCAGCACCGCGAGAGTGTCGGCGATGGTCTGCATGCTGACCCCGGCCTCTGCCGCCTTGGCGTGATCGATTGTGATTCGCGCGGTCGGGCTGTCGAAGGCGAGATCGCTGTCGACGAAGGCGAACAGCCCGCTCTTCCAGGCCGCCCCCTTCAGCGTTTCGACCTCCTGATAGATGGTGGCGAAATCGCCGGCCGAGCGCACCACCATCTGGAACGGCAGGCCGCCGGTCGCCGCCGGCAGCGCCGCCGGCTGAAACGGCGTCACGCTGGCGCCGAGCACGCCGTAGGACATGCCGTAGAGCTGGTTCTGGATGTCGTTGGCCGAGCGCTTGCGCTTGTCCCAATCGGTCAGGGTGATGCCGCCGAAGGCATGGTTCTGCCCGTCGGTACCGTTGATGAACCAACTCGCATGGTATTCGGGAAACGAGCGAAACAGCTGCTCGATCTGATCAGAGGAGCGCGTGGTGTAGTCGACGCTGGCATATTGCGGCGCGCGGAGCACGGTGAACACATAGCCCTGGTCCTCGGAGGGCGCGAGCTCGCGCTGGCTGCCGAGGAACAGCACCACGATCGCCGCCAGCACGCCGAATGCCACCAGCAGCACTGCTGCGCGCATCTTGAGCGTCGCGGCCAGCAGCCGGCCATAGCCGCGCGACAGCCTTGAGAACTGATGCTCGACGAAACGGGCAAACCGGCCGTGCGAGGTGGCTTCGCCGAGCAGCTGCGCGCTCATCATCGGCGACAAGGTCAGGGCGATGACGCCCGAGACCACCACCGAGCCCGCCAGCGTGAAGGCGAATTCGCGGAACAGGCTGCCGGTCAGGCCACCCATCAACCCGATCGGCGCATAGACCGCGGCGAGCGTGATCGTCATCGCGATCACGGGACCGATGATCTCGCGCGCGCCAATCAAGGCGGCGTCGCCGGGGCTCCGTCCTTCCTCGATGTGGCGATGGATGTTCTCCACCACCACGATGGCGTCGTCGACCACGAGCCCGATCGCCAGCACCATCGCGAGCAGGGTCAGCAGATTGATCGAAAAGCCGAGCGCCAGCATCATCGCGGCGGTGCCGACCAGCGACAGCGGCACGGTCACCACAGGGATCAGCACGGAACGGAACGATCCCAGGAACAGCAGGATCACCACCACCACGATCGCGATGGCCTCGGCCAGCGAATGCTGCACCTCCGATATCGAGGCCTTGACGAAGTGCACGATGTTGAAGACGTCGGCGACCTTCAATCCGGGCGGTGCCACGCGGTTGAGGTCCTCGATCACCTTGGCGGTGGCGGCGACGATCTCCAGCGGGTTGCCGTCGGGCGTCGGCTGCACCGCGATGTAGACCGTGGGCCTGCCGCTGTCGCGCGCATTGGAATCGTAGTTCTCGCCGCCGATCTCGAGGGTGGAGACGTCGCCGAGCCGCACCAGGCCCCCGCCACCTGTGCCGGTCTTGATCACCATCTTGCGGAAATCGTCGAGATTGCGCAGATCGGTCGCCGCGGTGATGTTGGTGACGGTCATCTCGCCGCGCAGCCGCCCCGGCGCCGCCTGCACGTTGTTGGACCGTAGCGCGGCGGAGATATCGGCCGCGGTCAGCCCGCGTGCCGCGAGCTTGAACGGATCGATCCACACCCGCATCGCCAGCGACGATCCGCCCGAGGTGTCGGCCGACGCCACGCCGGGCACCGAGGTGAGCAGCGGCTGCGCCACGCGGGTCGCGAAGTCGGTAATCTGCGCCGGCGTCAGCGTGTCGCTGGTGAAGGCGATGTACTGCACCGCCGACGCGCCGTCGGTGATCTTGGTGATGACAGGGTCGAACACGCCGGCCGGCATCCGGTACTTGACCTGCTGCACCTTGGCGAGCACCTCGGTCATGGCGCGGTCGGCATTGGCGTTGAGCACCAGCTTGGCCTTGATCTGGCTGAGGCCGAGCGTCGAGTTCGAGGTCATGTACTCGATGCCGTTGGCGGTCGCGATCGACTGCGCGATGACGGACGTGACGAAGCCCTGCATCACGTCCTGGGTCGCACCGGGGAACGAGACGTCGACCTGGATCGTCGCGCTCTCCATGTTGGGATATTGCCGCACCGGCAGCGAGACCATCGCTGCGGTGCCGATCAACAGGATCAGCAGGTTAACGACCGTCGCCAGAATCGGCCGGCGGATGAAGATGTCGGTGAAATGCATGATGCTTGCCTTTGGTCGCCTACCGCTCGCGGGTCAGCGTCCCTTCTCCGGCGTCTCCGCCATGATCGTCTGGACGGCTGCACCGGGCATGACGCGGAGCTGGCCCGCGGTGACGATGTGATCGCCGGGCGCAAGCCCCTGCTCCACCACGACACGCTCGCCGATCCGTTGCCCGGTCTTGACAGCGACGCCGACCGCCTTGTTGTCGCGCACGACCAGCACGCTCTCGCCGGATGCGCTGGTCTGGATCGCCGTGACCGGCACCACGATGGCGTCGGCCTGCGGCGGCAGCACGACGTTCACCATCACGAAGAGGCCCGGCCGCAGCAGCCGGTCGGGATTAGGAAACAGGGCTTGCACGAGGACATTGCGGGTGTCCTCGGCGACCTGCGGCTCGATGGCGTTGATCTTGGCCTCGAACACCCGATCGGGGAAAGCATCGGTACGGATCGTCACCGCGCCTCCCACCTTCAGATTTGACAGGCGCTGCTGCGGAACGGTGAAATTGGCATAGAGCTGGTCGAGCGCGGTCAGCGTCGCGAGCGCATCGCCGGCATTGACGTATTGGCCGAGATTGACCTTGCGCAGTCCGATCTGGCCCGCGAACGGCGCGCGGATCGTCATCTGCGCGATCTGCGCATCGAGCTGATCGAGCGAGGCGTCGGCCTGCTTCAGATCCTCCTGCCGCTGCTGCAGCGTCTCCTGGGTCACGAAGCCGGACGGAGCGAGGCCCTGCGAACGCTTCTCCTGCAATTGCGCGAAACGTCCCTTGGAGACCGCAACCGCACGCGCGGCGCGCAGCGGCGCGTCATAGAGCTGCACCAGCGGCGCGCCCTCGGCGACATCAGTGCCGGCATCGAAATTGATCGCGGTGACGCGGCCGGCAACCTCCGGCGCCAGAATCACCTGACGCACCGCCTGCAGCGAGCCGATCGCCTCGATCGACCGCGGCAGGGTTTCGGTCCGCACCACCATCGCCGCGACCGGCGTCGGCGGGGCTTCGGCGGTGGGCTTGGCCGAGGCGCTGGATCCGCCTGCGCGCCAGGCAAACAAGCCGGCCGCGGCACAGGCGAGCAACAGAACGGTGATGCCGAACGGCCTGGCACGAAGCCCGAGCCAGCGGCGCGACGAAAATGATGCGGACGGCATATTGCTTCCAAGAACGAACCCCGGCGTGTCGGCCGGAAGCTTGCCCCTGCAAGCCCGCAACTGATATAGAACCTCAAGTATGGTTGAGGTCAAGGCTGGCAGCTTGCAGGACTTCTAATCCAGGATTTGCAATGACGCTTGCGCAGGAGCTTTCAGTCGGCGAAGTGGCGCGGCGCAGCGGGCTTGCCGTCTCCACCCTTCACTTCTACGAGAGCAAGGGACTGATCGCGAGCCGGCGCACCGGCGGCAACCAGCGCCGCTACATGCGCGGCGTGCTGCGGCGGATCGCGGTGATCAGGATCGCGCAGCGCGCCGGGATCCCGCTGGAGGAGATCAGGCAGACCTTCGCCGCGATACCGCTCGATCGCGCGCCGACCGTGCGCGAATGGGAGCGCGCGATGCGGGCCTGGACCGAGACGCTCGAGCAGCGCATCAACGATCTCACCGATCTCCGCGACAAGCTGTTCAACTGCATCGGTTGCGGCTGCCTGTCGGTGACCGATTGCCCACTGCGCAACTGCGACGACAAGCTCGGCGCCCAAGGGCCGGGCCCGCGCATCCTGATCACCGCGGCCGAACGCCGGGCGCGGCGCAAGCGGCGGGGCTAACGGCATTTTCGCGGCCGACAAGTTGCGCACAACCTGCCTTTGGTCACATCCCGCCAGGTGATTCTCAGGTATGCTGGCCGGACTGCTTGACCCTAGGGAGTCTTGAGATGAACGACCCTCAAGTTGGATGGATCGCCGCCATCATCGTCGGCGGACTGGCGGGCTGGCTCGCCGAGATGTTCATGAAGTCCGGAACCGGCATCTTCATGAATATCATCCTCGGCATTGTCGGCGCCGCGCTGGCGAACTGGCTGTTGGGTCTGCTCGGCGTGTCGCTCGGCGGAGGCTGGCTCAGCTATCTCGTCGCCGGCTTCATCGGCGCCTGCATCATCATCTTTGCCTGGCGCGCGGTCCGCGGCGCGACATAAGGCATGATCCGAAGGGATCACGTTCGGAATAGAAATGGCGCGATGATGGGTTCATCGCGCCATTGAGATCTTTGCTATGCGCCGCAGCCCCCGATTCGCTCGAATCAGGCGGCAGCGCCGTGCATGTAGTTCGGCAGCCAGTGCTCGAAGGCGCGCGACAGGCTTTCGACCGCAACCGGCGACTCCCCAGCCACCGCAATCGCGTCGCCGCCGGTGGTGCCGATGCGCGCGCAGGGCACGCCGGCGCCCTTCATCTTGGCCAGCACGAGGCCTGCGTCGGCGGCCGGCACCGTGACGATGTAGCGGGCCTGATCCTCGCCGTACCAATAGGCATGCGGCACGATCGAGGACGGCGCGGCCAGGAGCTGCGCGCCGATGCCGCTTGCGATCGCCATTTCGGCGAGCGCGATCAAAAGACCGCCGTCGGAGACGTCGTGCACCGCGGTCGCGGTGCCGGCGTGGATCATGCCGCGCACCACGTCGCCATTGCGCTTCTCGGCAGCGAGATCGACCGGAGGCGGAGCGCCCTCCTCGCGGCCGCAGACGTCGCGCAGATAGACCGACTGGCCGAGCCAGCCCTGCGTGTCGCCAACCAGGAGGATCGCCTGGCCGGCCGCCTTGAACGCCAGGGTCGCGGACTTGGTGAAGTCGTCGAGCAGGCCGACGCCGCCGATCGAGGGCGTCGGCAGGATGCCGCGGCCGTTGGTCTCGTTGTAGAGCGAGACGTTGCCGGACACGACCGGGAAATCCAGCGTGCGGCAGGCCTCCGAAATGCCCTTCAGGCAGCCGACGAACTGGCCCATGATTTCAGGCCGCTCAGGATTGCCGAAATTGAGATTGTCGGTGATCGCGAGCGGCCGGCCGCCGACCGCAGTGATGTTGCGCCAGGCTTCGGCGACCGCCTGCTTGCCGCCCTCGAACGGATCGGCCTCGCAATAGCGCGGCGTGACGTCGACGGTGAGCGCAAGGCCCTTCGGTCCGTCCTCGACGCGAACCACCGCCGCATCGCCGCCGGGGCGCTGCATGGTATTGCCGAGGATGACGTGGTCGTACTGCTCCCACACCCAGCGCTTCGAGCACAGCTCGGGCGTGCCGATCAGCTTTTCCAGCGCGTCCGCGATGCCGAGCGGCGGCTTGACGTCCTGGCCACGGATCACCGGCAGCGCATTCAAGGCGACGTGCGGACGGTCATAGACCGGCGCCTCGTCGCCGAGCTCCTTGATCGGCAGGTCGGCCATCACGTCGCCGGCATGCTTGACGACGAAGCGCTTGGTCGGCGTCGTGTAGCCGACGATGGCGAAATCGAGCCCCCATTTGCGGAAGATCGCCTCGGCCTCTTTCTCCTTCTCGGGCTTGAGCACCATGAGCATGCGCTCCTGGCTCTCCGAGAGCATCATCTCGTAGGCGCTCATGCCGGTCTCGCGGGTCGGCACCGCGCTGAGGTCGAGCTCGACGCCGAGATCGCCCTTGGCGCCCATCTCGACCGCCGAGCAGGTCAGGCCCGCCGCGCCCATGTCCTGGATCGCGATCACGCAACCCTTTTCCATGATCTCGAGGCAGGCTTCCAGCAAGAGCTTCTCGGCGAAGGGATCGCCGACCTGCACGGTCGGGCGCTTCTCCTCGGAGGCGTCGTCGAATTCGGCCGAGGCCATCGAGGCGCCATGAATGCCGTCGCGGCCGGTTTTGGAGCCGAGATAGACGATCGGCATGTTCACGCCGGAGGCCGCCGCGTAGAAGATCTTGTCGGCATCGGCGAGGCCGACCGCCATCGCATTGACCAGGATGTTGCCGTCGTAGCGGGTGTGGAAACGCACCTGGCCGCCGACCGTCGGCACGCCGAAGGAATTGCCATAGCCGCCGACGCCCGCGACCACGCCGGACACCAGATGCCGGGTCTTGGGGTGCTCGGGCGCACCGAAGCTCAGCGCGTTCAGGCAGGCGATCGGGCGGGCGCCCATGGTGAAGACGTCGCGCAGGATGCCGCCGACGCCGGTGGTCGCGCCCTGGTAGGGCTCGATGTAGCTCGGATGGTTGTGGCTTTCCATCTTGAAGACCACGGCCTGCCCGTCGCCGATGTCGATCACGCCGGCATTCTCGCCGGGACCCTGGATCACCCAGGGGGCCTTGGTCGGCAGCCCGCGCAGATGGATGCGCGACGACTTGTACGAGCAGTGCTCGTTCCACATCGCCGAGAAGATGCCGAGCTCGGTGAAGGTCGGAACCCGCCCGATCAGCTTCAGGATCCGCTCGTACTCGTCCGGCTTCAGCCCGTGGGCGGCGACGAGTTCGGGGGTGATTTGGGGCTCGTTCTTGGCGTCGTTCTTGGGCGCGTTCATGGGACCCTTAATAGGTAGATAGAACGGGGGCGAAAAGGCCTTTTAGGGCCCATTTCCGGCCTGTCCAGAGCTTTGCGGCAGCTGGCCGCGGCCCGGGATTTGGTCCCGGGATTTGCACAATGGGGATGGATCGGATTTAAGGACCCGAACCCGATAATTGAAGGCCATATTTCGTGAACGAGCTCGCCAAAACCGCATTCAACCGCCGCCCCGACCTGCACGTCGAAACCGAGGGCGAATTCGCCGGCTGGCGAACCTGGACCCGGGACAATTTCGAGACCCATACCGGCCCGTTCTACCACCGCATGGACGAGAACGGCCGCATCACCTGCGCGTTCCGGGTCGGCAAGAAGCACCTCAACGGCTCCGGCAACGTCCACGGCGGCTGCTTCATGACCTTCGCGGATTACTGCCTGTTCGCGCTCGCCGGCTCGGTGCTGCAGGGCCCCGGCGTCACGGTGTCGTTCGCCTCGGAATTCCTCGACGCCGCCCGCGAGGGCGACCTGATCGAGTGCACCGGCGAGGTCACCCGCGCCGGCATGTCGCTGATCTTCGTGCGGGGCATGCTGACATCGGCGGAGCGGCCGCTGTTCACCTTCTCTGGCACCATCAAGCGGGTGAAGCGCAGGGCGCCGGCGCAGGCAACGGCGTAAAGCGTGTGACGTCTGTGGACGCTCGCCGTCATCCAGCCGTTACATCGCCACGGATTGAATCGACAGCACAGCTCTAGCGCGTTGTGTTCACGCGCGTTCTTCGCGTGAGGCAATGCGAACTGCGGTTGTGACGCATCGACGCACTGTCGTTGCGTCGTCGCGCGCGCGTCACATGCGCGTCAGGCAAGCCCCCGAAGATTGCTGAGCGGTTTCCGTTTGTGCGTTCGCGCAGCGAAGTTGGGGCATTCTCATGAAGTTGAAGACGTTCGTTTCCGTTACGACGGCGATGTCGCTTGTCGCATCGCTGGTGTGGACTGCAACTCCGGCGCGCGCCGGTCAAGACGGCGATAATGGTGATCGCGGCGTTGGCGATGCTCGCGGTCACGATCAGGATCAAGACCAGGATCATGACGGCGGTCATCACGGCCGCAAGCCGCGCGTGGTGATGATCTCGCTCGACGGTGCCAAGCCCGATTTCATCCAGAAATTCATCGAGGAAGGCGTGCTGCCGCGCGACGGCGGCCTCGCCCGGCTCAGCCGGCGCGGCGCAGTGGCGTTGCAGAACGTGACGGCGTCACCGTCGCTCACCGCGGTGTCGCATATCGCGATCGCGACCGGCTCCACGGCGGTCCACAACGACATCCCCTCGAACACGTTCGAGCCGATCGTCGGGCCGATCTCCGGCAGCATCAGCGGCTTTGCGGCACCGATCGGCGGCTACAGCGAGAATCCGCTTGGGCCATCGCCGCATCCGACGGCGGTGCCGTTGTGGGTGCAGCTGCGCCAGCAGGGCAAGAAGGTCGTCACGGCGACCTGGCCAGGCGGCGACGGCGCCGACATCTCCATCAACAAGACCGTGGTGCAGCCGGCCCAGCCGACCCGCATCACCGACTTCACGGTCCCGTTCGGCGCGTTCGGCGGCATCGGGGCCCAGGGCTTCTCGCTGTCGCGAGGCGACTTCACGGCCGACCCGAGCATCGTGACGGCACTGCAGGCTGCCGGCCATTTCTCGTTCAGCCCGGTGCTGGTGACCTCGGCACCGATCGAGACGTTCTCCTGCTCGGCCGCGGCAACCGCGACCTGCACCAACGCCTCGACGCTCGACGTCAAATATTCGATCCGCGTCGCCGCGATCGACACCACCAACGATCGCAAGGTGAACTACGACACGCTGGTGTTCTTCGATGCCAACCGCGGCATCACCGCAGGACCGTTCCACGCGCCGTCGACCGGGCCGGCCTATGTCAAGTTCGGCGGCGAGAACGCACCGTTCTTCTTTGAAGGCAGCGGGGCGAAGGTTGGTGCCGCGTACTTCGTCTCTGCGCTGTCTCCCGATCTCTCGGTGGTGCGCTTCGCCCGCTACGGCGCCAACTACATCCCGCGCAACACGCCTGTTCTCGCCGACGTCGACGACATCAACAACAACATCGGGTTCTGGCGTCCGCAGGCCGACTTCCGCATCCCGGAGCGCCTGAGCCCGGGCTTCACGGGCTTCCCCGACGTCGAGATCGAGACGATGTTCGAGGACATGGTGAAGACCTTCGTGCGCTACCAGGCCAATATCGGTGAGCGCGCGATCAAGACCCATCCGGACGCCGACCTCGTCATGGTCTATATCGAGCAGCCCGATGGCTCCGAGCACCAGTTCCTGCTGACCGATCCCCGTCAGGGCACCAACCCGACCGATCCGAATTCGATCGGCGCCAACCAGGATGCTGCCAAGGTCAAGCGCTACGCGTCCTACATCCGTTTCGCCTACCAGACGGCCGACAAGGCGGTGAAGCAGATCGCCGATGCGGCGGGCCGCGACAGCAACGTGATCGTGGTGTCGGACCACGGCTTCGCGCCGTTCCACACCTCGGTCAATCTCACCAACATCCTGCGCAACGCCGGTATCGACACCAGCAAGGTCGGGATCCGCACGTCCGGCCCCGCCGCCGACATCTACATCAACCTGCAGAACCGCGAGCTCGGCGGCACCGTCGATCTGGCGACCTACCGCACACTGGTGGCGCAGATCACCGACGCGGTGAAGAACGCGGTCGACCCCAACGCCCGCTTCAACTACTCACTCAAGGACCAGCGCATCTTCACCGTCGTCGAGACCCGGCCGCTGCAATGCGACGCCGGAACCGGACAATGCATCAGCAAGACCATCGGCCAGGACTATGGCGACGTGTTCGCGCTGATGGCGCCCGGCTACAATTTCGACGGCATCCAGAACCCCGGGGTCGCGCGCCAGGGCGACGCGCCGTTCAACGCGGCAACCACCATGCTGTCGATGCCGAACTTCTATGGCGCCCACGGTCACGACCCCGAGCTTCCGGTGATGAGCGCGACGTTCATCGCCGCGGGCCCGCAGATCCGCAAGGACACCGTGGTGCGGCACATGCGCAATATCGACGTGGCGCCGACCATCATGCGGATCCTCGGTTCGGCACCGCAGCAGGTCGACGGCGAGGTGCTGGGCCAGGTCCTGCGCTAGAGCATGGTCCGGCATTTCAGGCACAGCTCACGCGATGGACGCCGGAGCGGCGTCCATCGCTGATTCGTTCTCGCCAATCCTGCGCCACTGGCGTTCACCGAACGGAAGTGTCAAAATCAAATTTATTCGCCGTTATTTGAAATGACGCCGTGGTGAACCCCTGCCACCCTCCCGGCGCACCAGGCCCGAACCAGGGACGACATGTTCACCCGGCTGCACCAGCAGTGACAACCAATTGGGATCAAGTCATGAGCGCGGCAACACCGGAACATATTATGCAGATTGGTCTGGGCTTTTGGGCGTCCAAAACGCTCTTGAGCGCCGTCGAACTGGGCGTGTTCAGTACGTTGGCCGATGGCCCCGCCGACCTGCCGACGCTGCAAAGGACGCTTGCGTTGCATCAGCGATCGGCCCGCGACTTCCTCGATTCGCTGGTGGCGCTCAGATTGCTTGAGCGCGAGAACGGCATCTACAGCAACACCCCGGACACGGACCTGTATCTCGATCGCGCCAAGCCATCCTACATCGGAGGCATTCTGGAGATGGCGAATGCCCGGCTCTATGGCTTTTGGGGATCGCTCACGGAGGCCCTGCGCAGCGGCGAATTGCAGAACGAGGGCAAGGGCGGAGGAGAAGACTTATTTGCGGCATTGTATGCCGATCCGGATCGGTTGCGGGGATTTCTGACCGCGATGAGCGCAATAAGCGCGGGTGCGGCGCATGCTATTGCCGGCAAGTTCCCTTGGAGCGAGTACAAGACTTTCATGGATCTCGGTTCGGCTCAGGGCATGGTGCCTGCCACGCTCGCACACGACCATCCGCACCTCACCGGCATCGGCTTCGACCTTCCCGCGGTCAAGCCGGTGTTCGAGGAATTTATCGCTCAGCGCGGGCTGGAGGATCGGGTGCGGTTTCGGGGAGGAAACTTCTTCGAGGACCCGCTGCCGGAGGTTGACGTCATCATCATGGGTCACATCCTTCATGATTGGGACCTTGCCAAGAAACGGGCGCTTCTCGGCAAGGCATTCGATGCGCTTCCGAAAGGTGGCGCAATCATTGTTTATGACGCCATCATCGATGACGATCGCCGCGAAAACGCTTTCGGGCTTTTGATGAGCTTGAATATGCTGATCGAAACCGCCGGTGGGTTTGACTACACAGGCGAAGACTGTCAGGCTTGGATGCGCGACGTCGGATTTTCCCGAACGCGGGTCGAACCGCTCGTTGGCCCGGATTCGATGGTGATCGGATTTAAGTAGCGTATCCGCGTGGTCTACCGATCAGTCCGCTTTCCGGACGTCGCTGCCGACGCCGTGAGCGCCTCGAAATTGTGCTGCCAATATTGCTCGATCTGCTCGACCAGCGTGGCCGGCAGGGGAACGTAGTTGAGCAATTGAGCCTGCGGCTTGCCGCTCTGCAATGACCAGCGCAGGAAGTCGATCGCGGTTGTCGACCCGTCGGGCGATTTCGGCTGCTTGTGCATCAGGACGAAGGTCGTGGCCGTGATCGGGTATGCGTCCTCGCCGGGAGCGTTGGTGAGGACCTGGTAAAAATCCTGCGTCGTCGTCCAGTCCGCACTCGACGCCGCAGCCTGGAACGATGCGGCGTCCGGAGTGACGAAATTGCCGGCACTGTTCTGCACCAGACCGAAGGAAATCCGGTCAAGCCGTTGCAGCGCGTAGGCATATTCGAGATAGCCGATCGACCCGGGAATCAAACTGACGAGCGAGGCGACGCCATCATTACCCTTGCCGCCGAGCCCTACCGGCCACTCGACCAACGAGCCCTCTCCGACGCTTGCCTTCCACTGCGCGCTGACCTTCGCAAGATAGTTCGACCAATTGAACGTCGTCCCCGACCCATCGAGGCGATGCACGACGGTGATCGCCGTGCGCGGCAGCTTCAGATCGGGATTGACCGCCTGAATGGCCGGATCGTTCCACGATTTGACCTTGCCGAGATAGATGTCGGCGAGCAGCTGCCCGGTGAACTGGATCTGGCCGGGCTTGACGCCCGCGATGTTGACCACCGGCACGACGCCTCCGATCACGATCGGGAATTGCACCATGCCGAGCTTGTCCAGTTCCTTCGGATCGAGCGGCATATCGCTCGTCCCGAAATCGACGGCGGCCTTCTTGATCAGGCCGACGCCGATGCTCGAGCCCACAGATTGATAGCTGACGGTGTTGCCGGTCTTGGCCTTGTAGGCATCGATCCATTTCGCCATCACCGGCGACACGAAGGTTGAGCCGGCGCCCCTGGTCTCCGCAGCGAAGCATTGCGTTGCGACGACGAGCGCAGTGAAAATGGTCGGTAATCTGAAATGCTTCGTCATGGTGCTGAGCCTAGCAGGACGAGCCAGACGCCCGTGTGGGCCAAGTCACAAAACGGTAACATCCGCCGGAGGCGTCGGGACGCCTCCAGCCTCAGTCCCTCAGACGCGCCCGCACCAATTCCTCCAAGCGGGATATCGGCGTAGATTCAATACCCTAGCCTTGCACCGCGCCGCCACGCTAGATTGCTGCTTCGCGCGCCAATGCGCGAAGGGAGCCAAATCAAGGTGCCGAAGAGCACAGCGAAAACGGGCGGCGTGACGGCTCCCGCGAAAGTGCCCACCTCGCCCACGCCAGCGCCGGGCGCGCGCGGCTGGCGCGACTATGCGCTGCTGCTGGCGCTGGCCTGCTGCTGGAGCTCAACCTACCCGCTGACCAAGATCGGGCTCGGCTCGATCCCGCCGGTCACCTTCATTTCCGCGCGCTCGCTGGTGGCCGCCGCCTTCCTGCTCATCGTGCTTCGCATTCGCGGCATCCGCATCCCGACCGACATCAAGGCCTGGAAACTGTTCGCCTTCCAGCAGACCATCAACTCCACGATCCCTTTTTTGGTGATCACCTGGGCGCAGCTTTACGTGCCGGCATCCAACACCGTGGTGCTGGCCTCGACGACGCCGATCTTCGCCTTCCTCATCACCTGGGCGATCACGCGACACGAGCCGGCCTCTCTGCTCAAGCTGGTCGGCGCGATCCTCGGCCTCGCCGGCACGGTCGCGATCATCGGCCTCGACGCACTCTCAGGCTTCGGCAAGGAGATCTTCGCCGAGATCGCGATCCTGCTCGCCACCGTCTCGTTCGCCTGCGCCACGATCTTCGGGCTTCGGCTGTCGGACTATGATCCGATGGTCGTGGCGGCCGGCTCGCTCTTGTTCGGCGGCACCGTGCTGCTGCCGGTCGCCCTGATCGTCGACCATCCCTGGACCCTGCACCCGACGCCGCAGGCGCTGGTCGCCACCGTCGTGATGGGCATCTTCTCCAGCGCGTTCGGCCTGATGCTGTTCTACATGTGCCTGACCCGACTCGGCACGCTCACGACCAATGCGCAGGGCTATTTGCGCATTCCGATCGGCGTTGCGCTGTCGGTGATCCTGCTCGGGGAATCCGTGCCGTCGAATCTCGCGCTCGGCCTCTTGCTTGTCATGGCCGGCGTCGCCGCGATGACGGTGCCCGCCGAAGCGGTCAAGCGCTGGCTCAGGCGGCTGTGAGCACCATAGCAGTCTCAGCAAGCCACGTCATTCCGGGGCGATGCGCTAGCATCGAACCCGGAATCTCGAGATTCCGGGTTCGCGTCTAACGACGCGCCCCGGAATGACCAACAAGAATTACTTCTTGTCGTCCGCCAGCAGTGTGCGGTACTTCGCAACGTCGCGGGTCACGAGTTGCTGCAGCACCTCGGCGCGCGAGTTCATTGGCGTCGGGTACGACCGTCGACAGGTCGACGAACCGCTTCTTCACCGCTTCGCTCGCACTCGGGCGCAGCCATGCGGGCGACGATGCTGGATCCCGGCTTATTGCACGCTGACCAGCGTGAGGTCGACGAACCACGATTGGGGCGACACAAAACCCTTCACCTTCGGACTCATCGCGCGAGGGTTCAGATCGTGGACAATATAGAGCCAGGGCGGATCGTCGACGAGGCGCTCATGCGCCTTGCGGTAAGCCGCCGAGATCACTTTCGGATCGGTCGCTTCCGAAATCGTCTTGAGTGCGGCTTCGAACTCGTCGTCCTTCCATTGCTCGAAATTGAAACCGTTCGGTGAAAAATTGGCGGCCAGGAAATAGCGCGCCATCACGCCGGCGTCCGACGAAGGCGAGCTGATATTGAGCGCCATGGCGCCGCGCAAAGTTGGGCTGTCGGGCGTGGCCCGGGCCGCCGTCAGGAGCACCTGCCACTCGATGACGTCGAATTCCACATCGACCCCGCAGGCTTCCTTCAGGTTCTGCTGGAGGAATTCGTTCATCGGCAGGGGCAGCATCTGCCCCGAGCCTGAATTCGAGATCAGCACCTTGAACGCCAATGGCTTCGCCGACGTGTAACCCGCCTCGGCAAGCAGCGCCTTGCCCTTGGTCGGATCGAACTTGTAGTGATTGACCGGCGCGCCGAAATCGGGATCGCTGGCCTTGAGCCAGCCGACCGACGGCTCTGCGGTCCCGTTGAGCAGGGACACCAGCCCGTCCCGATCGATGCAGTAGTTCAGGGCCTGGCGAACCCTGACGTCCTTGAACGGGCTGTTGGCGGCGCCGATGTTGTAGAACCACGGCCAGACATGCGGATAGGAGCCGGTGGTAATGGTGAAGCCGGCGGATTTCAGCGAGTCGACGCCATCGGCCGGCGGCACTTCGATCCAGTCGACCTGGCCGGCACGCAAGGCGGCCAGCCGCGAATTGGCCTCGGGGATCGGCAGCAACACGACATTGTCGACCTTCGCTGTCTTGCTCGTGTCCCAATACTTGTCCCAACGCGCCAGATCTGCCTCTTGCCGCGGCACAATCCTGGTGATGCGGAACGGCCCGGTGCCGGCAGCCGGCAACGTCGCGACCTTGGCCCAGTCGCGGCCGGCCTTTTCGAATGAGGCGGGCGAGGTGAACAGAAGATAGACCGCCATATAGGGAAAATAGGATGCCGGCTTCGTCGTCGAGATCGCCACCGTTACGTCATCGATCTTTCGGTAACTGCCCATCACCGGGACCCGCGCCCGCGACATCGCCGAACTCGGCGGCTCAAATTGCGGGCTCTCGCTGTTGAAGTAGCGATCGAGATTCCAGATCACGGCATCGGCATTGAAATCGGTACCATCGTGGAATTTGACGCCCTGGCGCAGATGGAAAATCCAGGTCTTGTTGTCGACGGGGTCCTGTTCCCATTTCTCCGCGAGTCCGGGACGCAAAGTCGCCAAGCGGTCGGTTCCGCTCAGATTCCACAGCACCAAACCTTCAAAGATCGGATAACCGAGAAAGCGCATGCCTTCGAAGCCGTTATTCGGCAGCCCGGTGGCCGTCGGGATATCGGACGCCGTCATGGCGATGCGCAACGTGGTCACGGCCATCGCCCAATGCGACCACAGCAGCGCGCATAGGAACGCAATCGTGCAGTGAGCCTTGCGAATGAGCATGATGCGCTCCCGTCCTGATCGATCGGGAGATCACCAGCAAATTTCAGGCCAGTCTGGCGAGCGGCTTGACGCAAGGCTCGCCGCCTCGGCGACCGCGTCGAGGGCAGAGCCAACGCAGCGACGATGACCCTCTACTTCTTATCGTCCGCCAGCAGCGTGCGGTATTTCGCGACGTCGCGGGTCACGAGTTGCTGCAAGACCTCGGGCGCGAGCTCATCGGCGTCGGGGGCGACGGTCGACAGGTCGGCGAAGCGCTTCCTCACCGCCTCGCTCGCAACCGCGGTGCGCGCGGCGGCGTTGAGCTTGGCGATGATCTCGGGCGGTGTGCCCTTCGGCGCGAACAGGCCGTTCCAGCCCTGCGCCTCGAACTCGGGCAGTCCGGCCTCGGCCGAGGTCGGCAGTTCCGGCAGCGAGGCCAGCCGCACGGTCGAGCCAACGACGACCGCTTTCACCAGCTTGTCGTCGATCGCCTGCGACACCGAGGCCGCGGCATCGCAGACGCCGTCGATCTGGCTGCCGATCGCGTCCGTCAGCGCAAGCGCCGCGCCGCGATAGCCGACCAGCTGCACGTCGATGCCGGCGGCATGAACAAAGCTCTTGCAGATCAGGTAATTCGAGGAGCCGACGCCGGCATGGCCGAGATTGACCTTGCCCGGATTGTTCCTGGCGTAGTCGATGAATTCCTTGAGGTCCTTGGCCGGAAAATCCTTGCGCAGCGCGACGATGCCGAAGGTCTTGGCGACCACGGCGATCGGCGCGAAGGAGTCAGGCGTAAACGGCAGCTTCGGATAGATCGTGTAGGTCGCGGCGTTGGTGCCGGCATTGCCGATCGCGATGGTGTAGCCGTCCGGCTCGGCGCGCGCGGCGCGGGCGAGTGCGGTCGAGCCGCCGGCGCCGCCGACATTCTCAATGATGATGCTCTGGCCGAGCGCAGCGCTCATCTGGTCGGCCACCGCGCGGGCGATCACGTCGGAGGTGCCGCCGGCCGTGAACGGCACGATCATCGTGATCGGACGCTTCGGGAAGTCCTGGGCGTAGGCCGACGTCGCAAGCAGAAGCGCCGCAGCCGCGGCAACGCACCACCGCCGCATTTTATTCTGACGCGTTTTCTTCACGCGAACCGGTCCCCACTTCGCTCGAAAACGCTATGGTGATTACGCCGCCTTTTCGAACTGCTGGACCAGGCCTGCGAACAGGCCGCGGCCGTCGGTGCAGCCCATGATCTCTTCGACGTGGTTTTCGGGATGCGGCATCATGCCGAGCACGTTGCCGCGCTCATTGACGATGCCGGCGATCGAATGCGCGGCGCCGTTCAGATTGGAGGCCTCGTCGACCACGCCCTCCGGCGAGCAGTAGCGGTACAGCACCCGCCCGTCGCCTTCGAGCCGCTTCAGCGTCTCTTCGTCCGCCTCGTAATTGCCCTCGCCGTGGGCCACCGGCACGCGGATCACCTGGCCGGCATTGTAGCCGCGGGTGAACGGGGTGTTGGAGCGCTCGACGCGCATATGCACGTCGCGGCAGATGAACTTCAGCCCCGCATTGCGCATCAGCACGCCCGGCAACAGCCCGGACTCGCAGAGGATCTGGAAGCCGTTGCAGACGCCGAGCACGAGCCCGCCCTTGGCGGCGAAGTCGCGCACCGCGTCCATCACGGGCGCGCGCGCCGCGATCGCGCCGCAGCGCAGGTAATCGCCGTAAGAGAAGCCGCCGGGCACCACCACGAGGTCGGTGCCCTTGGGCAGCGAAGTCTCGGCGTGCCAGACCATCGCGGTCTCATTGCCGGATGCGAGCTTGAGCGCGCGCGCCATGTCGCGCTCGCGGTTGATGCCGGGGAAGACGAGGACGGCTGATTTCATTTTCGATGCGGCCTAGAGCAGTTCGACCCGATAGTTCTCGATCACGGTATTCGCCAAGAGCTTGTCGGCGGCGGCCTTCAGCGCCGCCTCTGCCTTGGCCTTGTCGGTCGCGGCGAGCTCGATGTCGAACACCTTGCCCTGGCGAACGCTGGCGACGCCATCGACGCCGAGCGATTTCAGCGCCCCCTCGATCGCCTTGCCCTGCGGATCGAGGATGCCCGACTTCAATGTCACAGTCACACGTGCCTTCACGGTCGTCCCTTCAGCTTAGCTCTTCACCAGCACCGGGCCGCTGCCGGCCGGCCGCTCGTTTTCAATCAGAATGCCGAGCCGCTTCGCGACCTCGGTATAGGCCTCGAGCAGGCCGCCGAGATCCCGGCGGAAACGGTCCTTGTCGAGCTTCTCGTTCGACTTGATGTCCCACAGCCGGCAGGAGTCCGGCGAGATCTCGTCGGCGACGATGATCCGCATCATCTCGTTCTCGAACAGCCGTCCGCACTCCATCTTGAAGTCGACGAGGCGGATGCCGATGCCGAGGAAGAGGCCGGTCAGGAAGTCGTTGACGCGGATGGCCAGCGCCATGATGTCGTCGATCTCCTGGGGCGTCGCCCAGCCGAAGGCGGTGATGTGCTCTTCCGACACCATGGGGTCGTTGAGCTGGTCGTTCTTGTAATAGAACTCGATGATCGAGCGCGGCAGCTGGGTGCCCTCCTCGATCCCGAGCCGCTGCGACAGCGAGCCGGCGGCGACGTTCCGCACCACCACCTCGAGCGGCACGATCTCGACCTCGCGAATCAGCTGCTCGCGCATGTTGAGGCGGCGGATGAAGTGGGTCGGCACCCCGATGTCGTTGAGGTGCTGAAACAGGTACTCCGAAATCCGGTTGTTGAGGACGCCCTTGCCCTCGATCACCTGGTGTTTCTTGGCGTTGAACGCGGTCGCGTCGTCCTTGAAGTGCTGGATGAGGGTTCCCGGCTCGGGGCCTTCGTAAAGCACCTTGGCCTTGCCTTCATAAATACGACGTCGACGGCTCATAGGGATGTACCGTGTTTTGTTGAAATCCATGGATTTGGGTGCTCCGGATGACTTGGGGTTACGACCCACGACGGAGCTGCCGCGGAGGCCTGGAACCTGGGCAATCCAACTGGAAACAGAACAAGAACCATGCCTGTTGGCAACCTATCCGATTGACCCATCCAGCACAATCGATAGTGCCCCCTTGAGGGCACTTATACCGCCCTATCATAAAGGGCCGATTCCGCCAGTTTTGCCTGCGGCTTAACGGCTCGTTGTCTTGCCGATTCCTCCCACCTATTTAGGCAGGCATCGGGGCTGCCGCAACGCGCGGCGGCCTCATTCAGCAAGGGAATTGGAACTTCAGCCATGAGCGAATTCAACAAGCGCGAGGAAGGTTTCGAGAAGAAGTTCGCCCTCGACGAGGAGCAGAAGTTCAAGGCTGAAGCCCGCCGGAACAAGCTGCTCGGCCTGTGGGCCGCCGAGAAACTCGGCATCACGGGCGACGCCGCCAGCGCCTACGCCAAGGAAGTGGTCGCCGCCGACTTCGAGGAAGCCGGCGACAACGACGTGTTGCACAAGGTTCTGAAGGACCTCTCCGCCAAGGACCAGGCCGTCACCGAGCGCGATATCCGCGCCAAGATGGACGAGCTGCTGGCGGTGGCCGCGGCCCAGGTCAAGGCGGGAAGCTGAGTTCCCGGGACACGACCAAGTCGACTTTTACGCGCGCCGGACACCGTTCCGGCGCGACGTGTTTGTGCCCATCGTCTTGGTGAAGTCGGCACGGAGTGTGTCGAGCAGACGGCGTGAGGCGGCGCTAAGGAAGCCGCCATGCCGCGTCACGGCGACGACCTCGTGAGTTGCGGCGAGATCGCCGACGCGGATCGTCGCGATCCTCGAGCTATCCAATTCCTCCGCCGCATTGCTTTGTGACAGCAGCGCGATCCCGAGCCCGGCCTCGACCAGGCGCTTCTGCGCCGTCAGGCTGTCGACCGGCGTCCAGGCGACCTCGCCGAGCCCATGCGTCAGGAACAGGGCGAAGACGTGCGAGGCGGTGATTTCGCGGCGTCCCGGCACCTCCGGGAAGGCGATCCACCGCTCATCCCTGAGATCGGCAAGCTTGCCGACCCGGCGTCCCGCCAGCGGATGGTCCGGCGCGCAGACCACCCCGAGCGGCTCGGCAAACAGCACCTCACAATCGAGGTCGCGCGAGCGGTCGCGGTCGTAGCGCAACCCGATCGTCGCCTCGCCGCGCCGGATCAGGTCGCTGACCTCGGCGCTGGTGGCGGTGCGCAGCGTCAGCGCAACGTCCGGGTGCCGGCGGGCAAAGCGCTTCAATACGTTCGAGAGCCGCTCGCCGGCGAGCGTGCCGGTCACCGCCAGCGCCACCGGGCCGGAATTGTCGCGCAGCAGCGCGCGCACCGCGTTCTCGGCATCCTGCGCCGCCGCCACCGCGCGTTCAGCATAGGGCACCATCACCCGCCCGGCATCGCTCAGCCGCGTCTTGCCCGCGATCCGCTCGAACAGGGGCACCCCGAGTTCCTGCTCGAGCAGCGCAATGCGCCGCGAAATCGCCGGCTGCGAGCGGTGTAGCGCCTTGGCGGCATGCGAGATCCCGCCGCGCCGATGCACCACCAGGAACGTGTTGAGCGCGTCGCTGTCCATCGCTCTCCCCATGCAAAAAGCTGATGATATCGAGAGAAATAACAAATTTGTCTGATGGGCGAAACCACCCTATCGCTGCTTTCAGTCGCTTTTGACAACAGCAGGAGTTCACATGCGCACCCAGGCGGACAAGGCAGCACGGTTTCGCGAGCTGCATCAGCGGCCCGGCGCCTTCATCATTCCAAATCCGTGGGACGCCGGAACGGCGAAGCTGCTCGCATCCATGGGCTTCGAGGCGCTGGCGACCACCAGCCTCGGGCTCGCCAACACGCTCGGCCGTTCGACCGTCAGCCTCGACGAGATCATCGAGAATTGCCGGGTGATCGCCGAGGCCACCGACCTGCCCGTCAATGCCGATCTGGAAAAATGCGGCGCCGACATGCCGAAGCTCGCGGCCGAGGCGATCCGCTTCGCCGCCGAGGCCGGCGCGGTCGGCGGCTCGATCGAGGACTCGACCGGCGACCCGCAGCGCCCGATCTATGACTTCTCGCTGGCGGTCGAGCGGGTCCAGGCGGCGGTTGAAGCCGCACGGGCCCTGCCCTTCCCGTTCACGCTGACGGCGCGGGCGGAAAACTTCCTGCACGGCCGCAAGGACCTCGACGACACCATCAAGCGGCTGCAGGCGTTCGAGGCCGCCGGTGCCGACGTGCTGTATTCGCCGGGCCTCTACGATCTTGCCACCATCAAGACCGTGGTGTCGTCGGTCAACAAGCCCTTCAACCTGGTGATGGGCTATGCCGATCCGACCCTGACGGTCGAGCAGCTGTCGGCCGCCGGCGTCAAGCGCATCAGCGTCGGCGGCGCGATGCAGCGCCACGCGCTGGCTGCGTTCCTGCGCTGTGCCCGCGAGATGAACGACAACGGCGCATTCGGCTTCGTCCGCGACATGGCGCCGGTGAAGGAGGTCCGCGCGGCATTCGCCGCAGCGAAAGGCGAATAGGGCGCAGCGAATGGCGAATCGGAAAGCATCCATTCGCTATTCGCGCTTCTCTCATCTCCTCGAAATCCGTCTCCCGCCAAGTCGCCGCTCACGTCGCGGCGCGCCTTGCGCGGCCGCGATTCTCAGTCTGCGCACGACATATATGGCCTCCTCCTCCAGGGTGAGTGAACAGCTTCACACAACCATCGGTGAATCGGACGTAGAACACGACGGGCGCAGGCGTACGATCAGTTCATTCCGTTCGATCCTGCGCACGTCGATCAATCTACACCGATGATCAGAGGCGGCGTCTCGTCGCCATGGGGGATTTCCAAAATGAAGAGCTGGTTGTTTTCCCTGCACAAGGGCGTTGGAAACAGTCCGCAATTTTTTACGAACGTCTTCAACGGCGAGGCCTGGAGCGGCGATGTCCCGATGCCGGGGAACACCTGGATCAGCAACACGCCGGCAGCCGTCGTCTTCAACACCAACCTGTATGTGTTCTATCCGATCAACCAGTCCCTCTATTACAGGGTCTATGACGGCGAGCTGTGGACGGCGGCAGCCCAGGTGCCCAACATGGCCGGCGTCGGCGGCGGCGTGGCGGCCGCCGTGTATGACGGCCTGATCTATCTGCTGTACTCGAATCCCGGCCAGTCCGACCTGATGTACAAGACCTACGACGGCACCAGCTTCGGACCCGAGATCAACACATCCGGAACCAACCATCTCATCTCCGTCGCCTACCAGAACGTCGACACCCCGGCCGCGGTCGTGCGCGGCGACACGCTCTACGTGTTCGGCCGCGGGCCCGGCTATAGCGAACCCGGCAACATGAACCGCTTCTGGTACGCAACCTTTGACCGCAGCACCTGGCGAAGCAATCCGGTTGCCGGCACGGAAGGCCTCAGCAACGGTCCGGGCGCAGCGTCCTACAAGGACTGGATCTACCTGTTCTTCAACGACCCCACGGGTCTCTTCTTCTTCAAGCGGTTCGACGGCATTGGCAGCTGGGGAGCCGACCGCCAGGTCCCCGACACGCCGGGCAATTTCGGCAATGCCGCGCCGGTCGTGTTCAACGACACATTGTACGTCCTGCACCAGGGGCCCAACGGCCAGTTCCTGTACAAGACGACCGACGGCGAGGACAACTGGACCAGCGACACGGCCGTGCCGAACACGGCCGGCCTCAGCTGCGGCCCCGCCGCCGTGACGTTTTCGCTCTAACGCGGGGTGAAGCATGCCTGCGCCGCCCCGGATTGCCCGAGGCGGCGCCTTCCAGAATCTGGTATGCTGGCGCCAGCACCGCAAGCCCGGCCGAGGCGTTATCAGACCTGACAATTCATCGCAGGTCGCGGCTTGCAGCCAGCCTCAGGCAATGCCAAGAGAGCGGGATGTCACAAGATCATATTTCCAACGTCCTCGCCGAACGTTACGCCTCGCCAGCCATGCGCGCCATCTGGAGTGGCGAAGGCAAGGTCCGCCTCGAACGCGACTACTGGATCGCCGTGCTGAAGGCCCAGCGCGATCTCGGCATCGCGGTGCCGGATGGCGTGATCGAAAGCTACGAGCGCGTCAAGGACCAGATCAACCTGGCCTCCATCATGAAGCGGGAGCGCGTCACCCGCCACGACGTCAAGGCGCGCATCGAGGAGTTCTGCGAGCTCGCCGGTCACGAGCACCTGCACAAGGGCATGACCAGCCGCGACCTCACCGAGAACGTCGAGCAATTGCAGGTCTACCGCGCGCTGCAGCTCATCGAGGCCAAGAGCATCGCCGCGCTCATCCGCTTTGCGGCGCGTGCGAAGCAATTGCGCGACGTCCCGTTCACCGCGCGCACCCATAACGTGGCCGCGCAGGTCACGACGCTCGGCAAGCGCATCGCCATGTCCGGCGAGGAGATGCTGCTGGCGCATCAGAGCCTGGTCAATGTGCTGCAGACCTATCCCGCCCGCGGCCTGAAGGGCGCGGTCGGCACCCGTCTCGATCAGATCACCCTGTTCAACGGAGATGCCGGCAAGGCGCGCGCGCTCGAGCAGCGCGTCCTCGTTCACCTCGGCCTGCCGAAGGCCCTCGATGCCGTCGGCCAGGTCTATCCGCGCAGCCTCGACTTCCGTGCGGTCAGCGTGCTCACCGAGCTCGCCAGCGGGCCCGGCAATTTCGCCAAGACCATCCGCCTGATGGCAGGCCACGAACTCGCCAGCGAAGGTTTTGCCAAGGGCCAGGTCGGCTCCTCCGCGATGCCGCACAAGATGAACAGCCGCTCCTGCGAGCGCATCAACGGCCTGCATGTGATCCTGAAGGGCTATCTCGCGATGGCCGCAGGCCTTGCCGGCGATCAGTGGAACGAAGGCGACGTCTCCTGCTCGGTCGTCCGCCGCGTCATGCTGCCCGATGCCTTCCTCGCCATGGATGGCCTGCTCGAAACCTTGCTCACGGTGCTCGACCAGATGGAGGTGTTCGAAGCCGTGGTCGAGACCGAGCTCAACCGCTATCTGCCTTTCCTGCTGACCACCACGGTGATGATGGAAGCGGTCAAGAAGGGTGCGGGCCGTGAAGGCGCCCACGAGGCGATCAAGGAGCATGCCGTCGCGGCCATCGGCGACCTGCGCACCGGCAAGATCGTCCAGAACGATCTGCTGCAGCGCCTCGCCGCCGACAAGCGTCTTGGCTTGAGCGCAGCCGAGTTGCAGCACGTGCTCGACCAGGGTCGCGCCAACTCCGGCGACGCCGGCGCCCAGGTCGATTTCTTCGCCGAGCAGGTCGAGGCTTTGGCCAAGGCCAAGCCTGAGGCGGCTCGCTACAACCCGGGCACGATCCTGTAGCGATTGGTGAGGTGCGAGTAGCGAATGGGCAGGAATCCATTCGCTACTCGCCATTCGCCCCCTCGCCTCACTCTTCCTTGAAGCCGTATTCAGGCACGTTGCCGCTGGCGCCGTAATATTTGTACGGCAGGAACTTGCCGCTCATGGTGATCTTGACGCGGTCGCCCTTCGGATTGGCGACGCGCTCCAGCGCCATGTCGAAGTCGATCGCCGACATGATGCCGTCGCCGAATTCTTCTTCGATCAGCGCCTTCCAGGCCGGGCCGTTGACCATCACCATCTCGTAGAAGCGGTAGATCAGCGGATCGGTCGGCGGCATCGGCGTGCCGGTGCCGCGCATCGGCACCTCGTTGAGCATCGCGATCTCGGCCTTCGACAGCCCGAACAGCTCGCCGGCATTCGCCGCCTGCGGCTTCGTCAGTTTCATCTGGCCGAGGATCGCGCCCGTGATCAGCACGTCGGAATAGCCGCCGATCTTCTCGCAGATGTATTTCCAGCTCCAGCCCTTCTCGCGCTTGATGTCGAGCAGCTTCTCGGTGAGGTCTTCGCGTTTCATCAGGTTTCCTCCTTGGGCTTCAGCGCGCAGCGCTCTGCGCGGGATTGAGTTCGACGGCGCGTGGCGGCGAGACGATCACGGGCTCGCCGACGCCGGGCCGCACCGTCGGCACGTGGCGCGGATCGTGACTGGTCACCTCGGCGGCAAAGCTCTTGCTGCGGCTGACCAGGAAATCGACGATATGGTTGCGCAGCGCATAGTAATAGGGATGGCGGTGCAGGTCGATGCGGCCGCGCTCCTTCGGCAGCGGGTTCTCGACGATCTCGGCCAGCACGGCGCCGGGACCGTTGGTCATCAAAAATATCCTGTCGGCGAGGAAGATCGCCTCATCGACGTCATGGGTGATCATGAAGGTGGTCTGCCCGGTCTCCAAGCAGATCCGCCGCACCTCGTCCTGCAGCGTGCCGCGGGTCAGCGCGTCCAGCGCCGAGAACGGCTCGTCCATCAGCATGATCTTCGGGGTGATCGACAGCGCCCGCGCGATGCCGACGCGCTGCTTCATGCCGCCGGAGAGCTCGGACGGATGCTTGTGCTCGGAGCCGGTGAGCCCGACGAGATCGATGAACTTCTGCGCATGCGCCTTCACCCGCGCACGGTCCCATTTGCGCCATTTCGAGCCGACGGCATAGGCGACATTGCCCGATACGGTGCGCCACGGCAGCAGCGCATGGCTTTGGAAGATTACGGCGCGGTCGAGGCTGGTGCCCTCGATCCCCTGCCCGTCGACGATCACCGTGCCCTCGCTCGGCTCGTCGAGGCCGGCGAGGATGTTCAGCACGGTGGTCTTGCCGCAGCCGGAATGGCCGATCACGCAGCCGAACTCGCCGCGCGCCATCGACAGCCAGAAATTCTCGAACACCGTGGTGACGCCGCCGCCGGCGCCGGGATAGCGCCGCGCGATGCCCTCGATCGAGATGAACTTGTCGGTCATCCGCGGTAGCTCCACGAATGGACTGCGCTCCCTCGCCCCGCTCTTCGCGGGGAGAGGGTTGGGGTGAGGGGCTTCCTCCGCGAGCACGGCGGCAGATAGACTCGCGGAAACTCCCCCTCACCCGATCGCTTCGCGATCGACCTCTCCCCGCAGGCGGGGCGAGGTGAAGTGGCTGCAATGCGGCTGTCGGTCATCGCTACTCCGGAAACGTCACCATGCGGGTGAACCGCGCCAGCACCTGGTCGAGCAGCATGCCGACGAAGCCGATCAAGAGGATTGCGATGATCACATTGGTGATCGACAGGTTATTCCACTCGTTCCAGACGAAGTAGCCGATGCCGGTACCACCGACGAGCATCTCGGCGGCGACGATCACGAGCCAGGCGATCCCGATCGAGATCCGCATGCCCGTCAGGATCGTCGGCGCCGCCGCCGGCAGGATCACCGTGAAGGCGCGCCTGACGGTGCCGACCTCGAGCGTGCGCGCAACGTTGATCCACTCCTTGCGCACACCGGCGACCCCAAACGCGGTGTTGAGCAGCATCGGCCACACCGAGCAGATGAAAATGACAAAGATCGCCGAGATCGAGGAATCCTTGATCGTGTAGAGCGCGAGCGGCATCCAGGCCAGCGGCGAGATCGGCTTCAGCACCTGGATGAAGGGATCGAGCGCTCTGCTGATCAGCGGCGACATGCCGATCATGAAGCCGAGCGGGATCGCGACGACGACCGCGATCAGATAGCCGAGCCCGACGCGCCCGATCGAATAGGCAAGCTGGATGCCGAGCCCCTTGTCGTTCGGGCCATTGTCGTAGAACGGCCGCTTCAGATGCTCCCACAGCTTGGCACCGACATCGAGCGGCCCGGGCATCGCCGACTTGCCCTGCGTCGCGGTCAGCCCCATCAGCCTGGCGTATTCGGGGCTCATGGCCGCCGTCGTGCCGCTGCTGCGGGTGGCGAGGTGCCAGGCGCCGAGGAAGCCGGCAAGCAGCGCGATCGAGACGATGGCGGCGCGGAGACGGAGGGACAGCGTCATCGCGCCCACTCTTTCAACCCGTCGTCCCGGCGAAAGCCGGGACCCATACGCCGTGCCGTCGCGATAAGGCACGCGGGGAGACGCCGTGCCGAATCACTGGCTGTTGGGGTTATGGGTCCCGGCTCCGTGCGCAACCGCGCACTAGGCCGCGACGACGCCGTGGAAAAAGCGTCTCGCCTCACGACGACTTCCTGATCTTGAAGCTCGCGAGATAATCGTCGGGCTTGGCCGGATCGAAGCTCTTGCCCATCACCGAGAACGACTTGTACGAGGTGGCGGGTGGCGCGAGGCCCATCTCGGCCATCACCTTCTTGGTATCGGTGGCGAGATAGACTTGCTCGGCGACCGCCTCGTAGTCGACATCGCCCTTGATCTGGCCCCAGCGCTTCATCTGCGTCAGCATCCACACCGCAAAGGACTGCCAGGGGAACGGATCGAAATCGACGCGCTTCGGATCGGTCTTCACGCCGCCGAGCCCATCGGCATAGGTGCCGGTCAGCACCTGCTCCAGCACCGTCACCGGCGCGTTGATGTAGTTCGCCGGCGCAATCGCTTCCGCGATCTGCTTGCGGTTCTCGGCCTTCGCCGCGTAGCCGGTGGCATCCACGATCGCGCGGGTCAGCGCCGCGAAGGAATTCGGCGCCGTCGTGATGAACTCGCGGCTGGCAGCAAAGCTGCAGCAGGGATGGCCGTCCCAGATCTCCTTGGAGAGGATGTGCAGGAAGCCGACCCCGTCATAGATCGCGCGTTGGCAGATGTTGTCGGGTGCGAGGAAACCGTCGATGTTGTCGGCACGCAGATTGGCGACCATCTCCGGCGGCGGTACCGAGCGCAGCTGCACGTCGGTATCCGGATCGAGCCCGTGCTCGGCGAGGTAATAGCGCAGCAGGTAATTGTGCATGGAGTAATCGAACGGAATGGCGAACTTCATGCCCTTCCAGTCCTTCGGATCGCGCCTGTCCTTGTGCTTCATCGCCAGCGTAATGCCCTGCCCGTTGATGTTCTCGATCGCAGGGACCGTGAACGGTATGGCGTTGGCACCAAGGCCGAGCGAAATCGCGATCGGCATCGGCGCCAGCATGTGGGCGGCGTCGTATTCCTTGTTGATGGTCTTGTCGCGAATGACCGCCCAGCCGGCGGTCTTCACCACCTCGACGTTGAGGCCCTGCTTGGCATAGAAGCCGAGCGGCGCCGCCATGATGATCGGGGTCGCGCAGGTGATCGGGATGAAGCCGACCTTGAGGTCCTTCTTCTCCGGCGGTCCGGCGTCGGCGAACGCCTCTGTCGCCGTCTTCAGCGGGAAGAACTGCGACAGCGCGGCGAGCGCCGTCGCGGCGCCAACCGATTTCAGGAAAGCGCGGCGCGCGACATCCTGCGGAAACACCGCCCGCATCACCGCCGACGCGACGATGCCTTCGTAACGCTGCTGTTCGCTGAGGTCGGCGACCGGCTCGCAGCGCAGGGGGCGCGCGGCCTGCTCATGCTCGGCGGCTGAGCGATGCCAGCCGCAGGCGCAACCCGATCGCGTGAGCACGCGGTCGGCGTCGAAGGGATCATCTGACGTAGGCATGCTGCGCCCCATTGTCGCACCGAAACGAGGAGAGCCCCCCGATCCGGTTCATTGATCGGCGTCCGGCCGCGTTTTGCGCCGCCGGACACCAACAAACATGCAGGTTCTATGCCGCCTTGCCGGTGACGACGGGCGCGGTCGGCAAGCCCTCGTCGATCGGCAGCGACGGGTCGCGCGACCACTCGTTCCAGGAGCCGAAGTACATCCGCACGTCCTTCACGCCGGCGTTCTTCAGCGCCAGGAAGGTGTTCGAGGCGCGCGCGCCCTTGAAGCAATAGAGATAGACTGGCGTGGTCTGCGAGATGCCGACGGTGGCGCATTCCGCCAGAATCTCGTCCTTCGATTTGAAGCGCGGTCCCTCGGCGGTTGGCTTCATCATGCGGTACCATTCGAGCCACACCGCGCCGGGAATGCGGCCCTTGCGCGGGCAGAAATCCTTGCCGTAGGGCGAGGAGCTTTCGCCGATCCACTCGTCGACGTCGCGCACGTCGAGGATCGCAACGCCGGGCTTGCCGACCGCCGCCAGCATCGCTTTGGCGTCGATCATGATATCGCCGGCCTCCGGTACGATCGCAAAGGCGGCCTTCGCCGGCACCGCAACGTCGGTGGTCACCGGCAGGTCGGCCGCCTTCCAGGCATCGAAGCCGCCATGCAGCACCTTGATCCTGGGATAGCCCAGCATCGTCAGCAGGTAGTAGCCGCGGCAGGACTGGCCGAAGCCGGAATTCATCGACTGCTCGTAGATCACCGCGGTCTCCTTGCCGGAGAGACCGGCGGCGCCGAACGCGTCGGCGAATTTTGTCTTGAGCTCGTGGATGCCCTCCGGCGTCGAGGTCGCGAGGAAAGTGAAGACGTCATGCACATTGACGGCACCGGGCAAATGGCCGGCCGCATAGGCATCCGGATTCCGAGTGTCGATGATGACACACGGGTCTTTCTTGACGAGCTCGGCAAGTTCGCCGGCGGTGATCAGAACGTCCGTCATGGCAGCCTCTCCTGTCTGTGGTTGCAGTTGTGGTGGTCCCGAACTCGTTTGAGCATGATCTCCGCGCAAACGCGTTCCGCGTTTGTCGCGAGGGAAAACCGGTTTCCACTTTTCCGGATCATGCTTCAGCCGTCCGCCAGCATCTTGCGCAGCTGCTTGGTGGCGGGCGTGACGATGGCGACGAAATAGGCCTCGCGCAGCCTGCGCTGGGCGCGGTGGCTCATCAGGTAGCCGCGCGCGCCGCAATGGAGCATCGCGGCATGCGCGAATGCGACGCTGGCATCGCCGATCCGCAGTCGCAGCGCGACGACGCGGCGCCAGTAGCTGTCATCGGCATTGTAGGGATCGCTTGCCAGCGCCATCGCCTCCTTCTCGAACTCGGCATGGAGCTCGCGGAATTGCAGCGGCTGTTGCGGCAGATAGCGGTTGACGTGTCCGAGCGGCGCATGGACCTCGTCCATGATGTTGATGCAATCCTTCATCAGCCCGAGGCCCATGCCGGCCTGCAACAGGATGAAGCCGGCGCGGATTTTCTTGACGAACGGCGCAGCCGGCTCGGCCAGGATCAGTTCGTCCGGCACGAACACGTCGCGAAACTGGACGCCATAGGTACCGGTGCCGTCCATCGCCAGGAACGGCTTGCAGGGCGTCAGCGTGATCGCGGGATCGGAGCAGTCGGCGAGGAACATCACGGTGCCGCCCGGCTCGCCGCCTGCGATGCCGCCCGGCTCGCCCTTGGTGCCCTCGTCCTCGCGCTCGAAGATCGTGCCGAAGTAATGGCCGGGCCCGAGGTTCGACACCCAGGGCAGCGCACCGCGGACGATGTAGCCGCCATCGACCTTGCGGCCCTTCAGCTTCAGCCGCTCGATGCCGAAGAAGCTCTTCATCGGGTTGGAAAGCCCGGTGCCGCCGAGCGCGCGCCCGCGGGCGAAGCAGTCACCGAAGCGCGCGGCGAGCTTCATGTTGGTGGAATTGGCGACGTACCAGACCAGCGTGTTCTGGCACCACGCCATGAAGGCGGTGGCGCCGCAGACCTCGCCGAGCGCGGCCATCGACTGGATCGCCCAGCGCAGATCGGCGGGACCCTCCTGCGGCACATGGCTGCTCCAGGCGCCGACCTTGCCGAGCCGGCGCAGGAATTCGCCGGGATAGACCGAGCCGGCATCGACCGCGGCTGCGATCGGCGCCAGCTCCTGACGGGCAAGGCGGGCAACCTCGTCCGCAATGGTCGGTGCGGGATCTTGAGCTGCGACCCGCGACAAAGCCAGTGAACCCATGGATGGTCTCCGCACCTTGAATTGCCGGTCGGGCGCTTACGCGCTGACCTCGAGATTGACGGGACGGGTGAAGGTGTTGGCGACCGGCGACCACTTCTTCACATGCGCGACCAGCGCGTCGATCTCGGCCTGCGGGACGCCCTCGCATTCCATGTCGACCTTGACGCGGACGTCGGTGAAGCCGACCGGCTTCTCGCTGACGTCGCCGGTGCCCCACACCGCGGTGATGTTGAGATCGCCCTCGAGCTCGAGCTCGAGCTTGTTGACGATCCAGCCGCGATGCACGGCGTTAGCATGCAGGCCGACCGCAAGGCAGGAGCCGAGCGCGGCGAGCGAGGCCTCGGAGGGATTGGGCGCGGTGTCGTCGCCGAGCAGGCCCGGCGGCTCGTCGACGATGTAGGGCGCGAGGTTGCGGATGTAGTTGGCGTGGCGGAACTTGCCCTCGGCCACCGTTTTGCACTTCAAGGTCTTGATCACCTTAGGGTTGGCCTTGCCGTTGGCAATCAGCTGCTCGAGCCCGCCTCTGTCGATCGGCGCGAGGCAGCCGGTCAGTGCGGTTTTCTGGGCGACAGCGGTCATCAGTTTTCTCCCTGGGAGCGATGGAATTTCAGGATACCGAACGGTCTGTTTCCTGCACGAAGCGTGCCAGTCCCGCCGCAAATCAAAAGGCGAAATCCCGCAGGCGCTTAAGCGGGGCTGCCTGCGGATTGATCAGTGCCGGCCTGCTCAATCGCCAAGCAAATGCCGCACGACCGCGATGATTTTCAGCGCATCGATGCGGCCGTGAAGATGCGACTTGATGATTCTGCCGCGCTCCGATTTACTGCCGCGCATGGCCAAATCGCTTGCGAAGAAAAAACCTGCCGCGGCGTTCACCGCCGGCGACGATGAATCGGCGCGCGGGCGCCTGCTAAACGCCGCAACCCATCTGTTCTGCAAGAACGGCATCAACGCCACCGGCATCGATGCGATCATCGACGAGGCCGGAACCGCGAAGACTACGCTCTACAAACTGTTCGGCTCGAAGACCAACCTCGTGCATGCGGTGCTGGAGAGCGAAGGCCGCCAGTGGCGCGAATGGTTCATCGGCGCGATCGAGGCCGGCGGCGGCGATCCACAGACCAAGCTGTCGCGGATCTTCCCTGCCCTGAAGACCTGGTTCGCCGAGGAGCGCTTCTACGGCTGTCCCTTCATCAACGCGGTCGCCGAGCACGACAAGGACGCCAAGCAGTTCCGCAACATCGCGCTGAAGCACAAGAAGGTGGTGCTGGCGCATATCGAGAAGCTCGCCGGCGAGATGGGCGCGGCCGAGCCGGCCGTGCTCGCGCACCAGCTCGCGCTCTTGATCGACGGCGCCATCGTCGCGGCCATGGTGTCGTGTGATCCGACCGTCGCCGACACCGCGGGCCTTGCCGCGAGCAATCTGTTCGCGCCCGCCAAGGTGAAGAAGACGAAGCGCGCCGGCGGCGCGGCCGAACAACAGCTCCTCGCCGTGTAACGCAACGGCCGCCGCAATCCGCGGCAGTGCTGCCCTTTTCACGTGTCATAGTCTGCCGACGCGGCGTCCGCGCTGTTTCAGCGCGTCCGCCACCCTGGCAAGGTCGGCATTGGCGCAGACTTCATCCTTCTCGCCGCCGGCCGAACCCGACCAAGCCGCATCGCGACCTCCGGCGTCGGTATTTCTGCGGCACGATCGCCCGCCGGGTTTACCTGCCGTCAATCACGCCGCGCGATCGGCGTCGGCCTTAAACACCTGTTAGGTCCGGCCGGGTCAGTTGCGCGGTGAAAGTACGAGGCAAGAACAATGCAGTCCGAAAAAGGACGATACAGCCAGCCGCGCTGGGGCGTGACGCGCTGGCTCGCCGACGCCGGACCGGGCGTACCTGACGACATCCGCGCAGCGCTGATCGGGGATCTCTACGGCTCGCTGCCGGTGTTTGCGGCTGGCGCGGTCAATACGGTCGCAGTCGCAGCCGTGATTGCGATCCGCGAGCCGACCGCGCTGTTCATCACCTGGGTCGTCCTCGAACTCGTCATCTGCCTCTCGCGCCTCGCCGTGCTCGTGGTTGCGCATCGCGCCGCGCGCGAGCAGCGGCCGACCCCGACCGATTTGCATCTCGTGCTTGCCGTCGCCTGGAGCGCCAGCGTCGGCTTCGGCATCCTGATCAGCCTCGCAAGCGGCGATTGGGTGGTTGCGCTGCTGGCTTCGCTATCGGCGGCGGCGATGGTCGGCGGCATCTGCTTCCGCAATTTCAGCGCCCCGCGCCTTGCCGGCACCATGATCCTGCTCAGCCTCGGCCCGATCGTTCCGGGCGCGGCCCTTGCCGGCGAGCCGCTGCTCTTCATCGTCGTCATGCAGGTGCCGCTGTATCTCGCGGCGATGACGGTTGCGGCCTTCCGCCTCAACAAGATGCTGATCGCCACAATGCGCGCCGAGCGCGAGAACGGCCATCTTGCCCATCACGACACCCTGACCGGCCTGCGCAATCGCGCCGGCTTCGTCGCGGCGCTGAGCGCAAAGCTGGCGGCCCCCGCCGGGAATGGCGGGCCCTTTGCGCTGCTGTTCTTCGACCTCGACAATTTCAAGCCGGTCAACGACACCTATGGCCACGCCGCCGGCGATCAGGTGCTGATGCTGACCGCGGAGCGGCTGCGGCGTGCGCTGCCCGAAACCGCGGTAATCGCACGGCTCGGCGGCGACGAGTTCGTGGTGCTGGTCAACGGCGTCACGGCGGAACAGGCGCTCACGGCCGGCCAGCGCATCATCCAGACCGTCACGATGCCCTATCAGCTCGCGGGCGGCATCTCGGCCGAGGTCGGCGTCAGCGTCGGCATCGCGGTGTCGCCTGAGCACGGCACCGAGGCCGAACAGCTGCTGGCGTCCGCCGACGCCGCGCTGTACGAGGCGAAATCCGAAGGCAAGGCGCGGTGCCGGATGGCTTCCGTCGCGACCAATGTCGCCGCGCTGCGCCGCCTCATGCAGCACGGCCACGCGCCCGCCACCGATCGCAGCGCCGCCTGAGGCGCGGCGCTCGCCGTTACAGGTCGAAGTTCGTCGGCAGCATCACGACGTCGCGGATCGTCATGCCGCGCGGCCGGGTCAGCATGAACATCACGACCTCGGCGACTTCGCTGGCCTCCAGCAGGCTTCCGGCCGCCTTGGCCTCCGCAAGCTTCTCGGGCGGCCAGTCCGCCAGCAGCGCGCTGATCACGGGCCCGGGCGAGATCGAGCCGACGCGGATGCCGTGCTTGAACACCTGGCGCCGCACGGTCTGCACGAAGCAGTTGACCGCCCATTTCGACGACGCATAGACCGGCTCCCACGGCGTCGGGAAATGCGCGGCGAGCGAGCTCGTGACGATGATGTCGCCGGTGCCGCGCGCGATCATGTGCGGCAGCACGTCGTGCACGTTCTTCATCACGACGTTGACGTTCAGGTTCAGCATCCGGTCGATCGCCGCGGTGTCGGCATCGACGAGGTCGCCGCCGACATAGATGCCGGCATTGGCGTGCAGGATGTCGAGCTGGCCGGTGTTCTCGAGCACCTTGGGCAGCAAGCTCGCACACTCCCCGGGATCGAGCAGGTCGATCACCAGCGGGACCACCGCATCGCCGTGCTTGCGCCCGAGCGCCTTGAGCGCGGCGGCGTCGCGGTCGACCATCACCACGCGCGCGCCTGCCGCCAGCATCGCCTCGCTGCTCGCTAGTCCAATCCCCGACGCCGCCCCGGTCACGGCCGCCACCTTGCCTTCCAACACTTTCGCCATCGGTCCACCCTGCTGAGATCACCACGACAGTCGTCGCAGTATAGCAATCCCGGACGGCATGTCGGTAACCGAGGATGGGGAACGCGGCCTCCGCGGCCGACATCGCGCGAAAATTTCAGATGGTAGCGACTGCACACAAGTCCCAAGGCACCGCTGTGGAATGCTGCGCGCCGACATGCCCGTCAGAGGCTGCCAGACGGCCAATAATGCCAAAACGGCCAACAAGAAGAAGCGGAGGACTGCAATGACAAGGAACCGTTCGCCCCGGCTATCGCGCCGTCATCTCATCAAGGGCACCGCCGCCACGTCAGCCACGCTGCTGCTCGGCAGGCCCGCGATCGCCAAGGGCAAGGCGGAGGGCAAGACCGAGATCGTCATCGGCAACATCGACGCCTATTCGGGACCGGCTGCGGTCTATTCGTCGATCGGCCGCACCCCCGGCGGCTATTTCAAGATGATCAACGAGCAAGGCGGCATCAACGGCCGCATGATCAAGTACATCACCTATGACGACGCCTACAGCCCGGCCAAGACCGTCGAGCAGGCGCGCAAGCTCGTCGAAAGCGACGAGATCGATGTGCTGTTCGCGCCGCTCGGCGCGCCGACCAATGCGGCGATCATGAAGTACATGAACCAGAAGAAGGTCCCGCACCTCTTCATCGCCTCGGGCGCGACCAAGTTCGGCGACTACAAGAATTTTCCCTACACCATGGGTTTCCAGCCCTGCTACCAGATCGAGGGCCGCGCCTTCGCGCAGCATGTGCTGTCGACACAGAACGATCCCAAGATCGGCATCGTCTACCAGAACGACGATTTCGGCCGCGACGTGCTGAAGGGCTTCAAGGACGGACTTCGTAGCAAGACGTCCGCAATCGTGGCGGAGCTGTCCTATGAGACCGCCGATCCGACCATCGACAGCCAGGTGGTCCGTTGCAAATCCGCCGGCGCCAACGTGTTCATGAGCATGACCACACCAAAATTCGCCGCCCAAGGCATCAAGAAGATCGCCGAGCTCGGCTGGCAGCCGGCGCACTACATCGGCAACAACGCCTCATCCGCCGGCTCGACGCTGAAGGCCGCGGGCTTCGACGTCTCAAAGGGCATCATTTCGAGCGCCTACCTGAAGGATCCTGTCGACGCCGCCTGGGACAACGATCCCGCCATCCAGAAATGGCGCGCCTTCCTCGACAAATATGATCCGGCGGCGGCCAAGAACGACATCTACGCGGTCACCGGCTATCTCACCAGCCAGATCCTGGTCCAGGTGCTCAAGCAGTGCGGCGACGACGTCTCGTCTGAAAGCATCATCAAGCAGGCCGCCAACCTGAAGGATTTCGAATCCGACATGCTGCTGCCCGGCATCAGGATCAACACCTCGCCATCAGACTATTATCCGCTCGAGCAGTTGCAACTGGTGCGCTTCAGCGGCGAGCGCTACGAGCCGATGGGACCGGTGATCGACGGCGGCATCTCCAAGGCCTGACCGTCTGGGCGTGCACCGCAAATGTCGACTTCCGATGGCAAGCGGAAATCGCCCGGCTTGGGCGCCATCGGCGGCTCATGACCCGAACCGGATATTGCCCGAATAGCCATTGTTAGCTCATTTGGCTCAACTGGCTCAGTTGACTAAAGGACCGGCAGGAGAATCCGGCTCTTGTTTCCGGTCGCAAAGTCCTGTTTGCTTCAATGCAATGAGCACCACTCGCGAGACGAGTCCCCACGGCAAAACTGACTTCCTGCCGAGCGGGAGCGAATTGAGTGCGCTCATTCGCGCGCTCGATTGGTCCACGACCAGTTTGGGACCCATTGACGGATGGCCGGCACATCTCAAGAGCGCGGTCAGCCTTATGCTGCCTGCCAACGCACAGATCGTGCTGTTCTGGGGCGCGGACTTCGTGGCCCTGTACAACGACGCCTACGCACCAACCATCGGTGAGAAGCATCCAAGGGCACTTGGGCGACCCGCGCGCGAGAACTGGGCGGAACTCTGGGACGATCTTGAACCTTTGCTAAGGCGCGTCCTCGACACTGGTGAGACCGTCTTCGCCAAAGATCGTCCGTTCTACATCGAGCGGCACGGCTATCCGGAGAACGTCTATTTCGACATCTCCTACTCTCCGGTTCGGAACGAGGCGGGCGACATAGGCGGCGTCCTCTGCATCGTGAACGAGACAACTGAACGGGTTGTGGCGCAGCGAGAACTGGCCAGAGCGGAGAAACGGCTCACCCAAGCACTAAGTGCCGCCGGAATGATAGGCACGTTCGACTGGCATGTGCCGACGGACACGTTCTATTCGGATGCGTATTTCGCACAAATGTTCTCAGTCGATCCCGCCAAGGGCGAGAAAGGCGCACCTTTGTCGGAATATGTCGCGGGCGTCCATCCGGAGGACGTGGAGCGGACTACTGCGGCCGTGAATCTTGCGGTCGCCACCGGGGAAAAGTACATCCAGGAATACCGGTTGCTCCAGAAAGACGGAACCATCCGCTGGGTCGAGGCGCGGGGCGAGTGCCTGAGAGACGAAAATGGCGAGCTTACCAACTTCGTCGGTGTGGTGGTGGACATCACCACTCAGAAGGAAGCGCAAGAGCATCAACGGTTGCTTGCGCGAGAAGCGAACCACCGGGTGAAAAACCTGTTCGCGATCTTCCACGGCATCATCAGCCTTAGCGCTCGATCAGCTCGAACGCCGCAGGAAATGGCTCATTCGCTTCGCGGTCGGCTGGATGCCCTTATGCGGGCCAAGGACCTTATACGTCCGGGGATCATGGGTACGGAAGCGCATAGCGAACGGACGACGGTTGACGAGGTCGTGCGAACCGTCATGCAACCCTATGACGATGGCTCTCGTGACCGCATCATGGTCGGCGGCCCCGATGTGCCTGTAGGCGTGATGGCCGTAACAAGCTTCGCCCTTGCGCTGCACGAAATCGCGACGAATGCAGCCAAGTACGGGGCACTCTCGGAGCCGAGCGGGGCGATCCGTATCAAATGGGAGACGCAAGACGGCGACTTGCATTTTGAGTGGGATGAGACGGGCGGTCCCATGATTGCCGCCCCGCCGAAGGCTGCCGGCTTTGGCAGCGTACTCACGGAGCGTAGTATTGCTGGTCAGCTCGGGGGCAAGATCGAATACGACTGGCGGCAGAACGGGCTTGCGCTCAGGATGAAGGTTCCTCTGGATCGCCTTGCGGTTTGAGGAGAGAAAAGGACAACAAACCGCGCGCCGAAGCGCGCGGCGGTATCGTCCATCCCGATGCCCCTGCTACTTCGGCGGCGGCGGCTTGGGCATCGCCGACAGCAAGCGAATTTTGAGCTTGCCTCCCTCGGTCACGTAAGTTGCTGTCCAGATGCCCCCTGTCTCGATAGGCGCCCCGCTTTGGTTCTTGCCCGAGAGACGATACCCACCGATGGCGAGCGCCATGTCCGAGCCCAATGGCCATGCCTGGTCCACCGTTATTTCCTCATGGTCGAACCCGGCCTTGAAGGCGCCTTGATAAAACTCCGCAATGTCGGAGCGCGGCCCCGCGGGATTGACGTGGATGCCACCGGCCGCGAACAGCGCGGCAATTCCCGCACCATCCTGCTTGTTGAAACTCGCCGCATATTCGGAAGCAATCGCTTCGGCCTTCTGCTTTGGATCACCGTCGGCGGCCATTGCAGACAGCGAAAAGGCAGTCACGAACAGGCATGAGAAGTACGTCCGCAGCATCGCAATTCCTCCCTGAAAAATGTCCGTAGAAAAATCGCCCGACCTGGGACAAGGACGACAATAAGACATCAACTACGGATTGTCGGCAATCGTTTCAGGCGTTGCGACGCAACAGGCGGTTGCCTGCCTGACGTATCCAACCGACGGATTCTGAGGTAGCCTGTAGCGACCTCGAACGTGGCGAGCCATCATGCTCACGCTCTATTCCTATCCGCCGTTGTTCGGCGTTGCCGACAACAATGGCTATGGTCTGAAGGTATTCGCTTTCCTGAAGCTCGCCGGCGTGCCGTTCCGGCACGAACATATTTTCGATGCATCGAAGGCACCGCGCAAGCAATTGCCCTATGTCGTCGACGGCGCCGACACTGTCGGCGACAGCGAGACCATCCTCGCCTATGTCACCGGAAAATATGGCGTGACGCTGGATGCCGCGCTGACGCCGGCGCAGCGCACGACCAACCTGCTCGTCACGCGGACGCTCGACGATCTCTACTGGGTGATGTCCTATTCGCGCTGGCAGGACGCGCGCTACTGGTCCCAATTCCGCGACGCGCTCAAGCGCGAGCATCCGGCCCTCACCGACGACGGGTTGATGAAGGCCAAGGAGTTCAACGCGCAGCGCTATTATTACCAGGGCATCGGCCGCTTCGAGCCCGACGCCGCGATGGCCCGCGGCATCGCCGATCTCGCCGCACTGGCGAGCCTGATCCCGAGCCAAGGCTATGTGCATGGCGACAGGCCGACGACCATCGACGCCGGCATCTATGGCTTCGTGGCCAACATCTACTTCTACGACATCGAGACGCCGTTGAAGCAATTCGTGGTCTCGCACGATGCCCTGGCACAACATTGCCGCGCCATCCACGCGGCAGTGAGCCAGTGAGCCCGGGCCAACTCAACAGCTAACTCGCAATAGTGACGTTCGCCGCGGTGAGCGAACAGGCCGTCGCTCCGTCCATGGCGCAGGTGGATCTATCTGCGCTGGCGTGTCGCAGCCGGCCTCCCGCCAATAGATCGATTTCAGGGATAGTATCCCGTCCCTGCGCCTAACTGCGGAGCCGGTCATGGCTTCAAAACTGTCTTCGGGCATTATCGCGTTAGTCCTCGTTGGAGCAGCCGTGCTCTTGATTGCAGGTCCGCCACCTGCATGGGGCCTGCTGTTGCTCGGCGCCTTCGCACTGGCGGCGCTCTATATTTTTGCGAGAATGAGGTCGCGCTATGATCCGCTCGATCCACGCTTCGGTAGCTGCATCCCTCCGATTTCCAAGCCGAAGGGCAGCGGCAATGAATCCATCACCTGAGCGCCGTCCAACATCGATCGGATGCGGATCGCGCGAAGACGTCCTGATGGCCTAGAGCCGAGATGCAAAGCACGTCGGCTGCAATTCGCTAAATGCCCGGTACGGACATTTCAGCCTCGCGCTCGATCCGGAATTTTGTGCAGTTTGTTTCAGGCGACACACCGTCGGATTTTCAGCACCAGGAGATTGATCAAATGCAGACGTCCGCGCCAAACCCACGGGGAGCAGAGTTCTGGAACAGCTCCATGGGGCACTCATGGGTTTCGCAGCAAGCCGTGATCAGCGACGTTTTCACGTCGGTCACCAGCGTCAGCCTGGGTGCTGCGGCGGCAAGGCCGGGTGAGCGTGTCATCGATATCGGATGCGGCACCGGTGACACAGTGTTGGCGTTCGCCAAGGTTGTTGGTCCGTCGGGTGCTGTGGTGGGTGTCGATATCTCGGTCCCGATGCTGGATCTGGCCAGGCATCGTGTCGCCGAGGCGGGATTTGGCAACGTGACCTGTGCGCTGGCCGACGCAACGATCTACGGCTTCGAACCGCGCTGGGCGGATCTGGTGTATTCGCGTTTTGGCCTGATGTTCTTCGATGACCCGGTCAGGGCCTTCACCAACATCCGTAGCGGCATGAAAGCGGGCGGGCGGCTGGCGTTCGTCTGTTTTCGGACCATGCCGGAGTCGCCGTGGTTTCGCGTGCCGATCGAGGCGGCCCGACCGCACGTGCCGCCACAGCCGCCGGTCGATCCATTGGCGCCCGGGATGTTTTCGTTCGCGCGCGAGGATCGCGTTCGCGGCATCCTGACCGAGGCCGGGTTTCACGAGATTGCGCTCAAGGCCACCGACGTACCGATCCATGGCGGCGACATCGCGCAAAGCATGGCCTTCATCACGCAGGCCGGCCCGCTACCCGCGCTGCTCGAGAATGCCACGGACGATCAACGGCATCGCGCCATGGAAGCGGTACGCAACGCGCTCGCCGCAAGCCTCGGAGCTGATGGGCGCGACCTGCATGTGGGCCTGTGGCTCGTGTCGGCACTAGCCTAGCGAGATGCTGCCTTCGGGATCGCGACGGCAGAAATCGTGCCATCTGCGGCGCACCAACACGGTGTCGTCCTGGCGAAAGCCAGGACCCATTACCCCAAATCTCAATTGTCGCGCGACGTTGCGGCCACGATCCCTTTCACAATCCAATGCGGTGGTTATGGGTCCTGGCTTTCGCCAGGACGACGTGTGGAAAGAGTCGCTTACTCGAATCCCGTTCTTGCTCCGCGGACAGAGCAATTGCGTAAGCTACCGCTCCTGCCGCAGCCCCGCCTCCAGCCGCGCGAGCTCGGCGTCGAGGTCGCGCTCGACATCGGCCACCTGCATGTCGACCACCCGATAGTCGCGCGCTTCGAGCCAGGCTCTGCGCTTGGTGCGGTCGGCCCCGATGGCCTCGCTCTCGTTCGGGTTGACCAGCTCGATAGCAAGCCGGTGCACGAAGGAGACAAAGTCGGGGATGTGGCGGCCGACCGGGGTCTGGCGCTTGAACTGGCCGGCGAAGCGGCGGTCCCGCGTCAGCGCCTGCCACAGGATCCGTTCGGCGTCGGTCGGGTTGCGGCGGAGCAGCCGGGCGAGCCCGCGCACGGTGCTGCTGCTGTCGGCGGTCCCGCCGCCCTGCCCCTGCTCGGCGAGCAGCGCCCGCAAGCGCGTCGCCTGGGCGCCGTCGAGCACGCCGCCTTTGGCCGGGCCCTTGCGGCCCTCGGCGATCGCCATCACCACGCCGTGCAGCGTGTG
The DNA here is from genome assembly GCF_020329495.1 of Bradyrhizobium australafricanum. Lineage (NCBI taxonomy): Bacteria > Pseudomonadati > Pseudomonadota > Alphaproteobacteria > Hyphomicrobiales > Nitrobacteraceae > Bradyrhizobium > Bradyrhizobium australafricanum. The sequence goes on from NZ_JAGKJL010000039.1 coordinate 59,695, forward strand.
CATGTCCTGCTTGGTCGGATCCATCCTCGTGAAGATGTTGCGCAGGTTCACCAGCATGGTGTCGCGCTTCTCCGCCGGCCGCAGGAACTCGACCTTGTCGAGCTCGGCGACGAGGTTGTCGAAGAACGCCTGCATCTGGTGCTGGGAGGCCGGCTCGGACCGCTCGGGCATCGCGAACGGCAGCGTGCCCGCGGTCGACAGCTTGAACCACTCGTAGCCCATCAACAGCACCGCCTGCGCCAGATTGAGCGAGGCGAAGCCCGGATTGACCGGGAAGGTGATGATGCGGTTGGCGAGCGCGACCTCCTCATTGGTCAGGCCGGCGCGCTCGCGCCCGAACAGGATGCCGGCGCCGCCGCCGGATGCGACATGACCGACGATCTCACCCGCCGCGCCTTCCGGCCCGACCACTGGCTTGGCTTGGTCGTGGGCCCGGGCGGTGGTCGCAAATACCAGCGTGAGATCGGCGATCGCCTGCTCGACCGTGTCGAACAGCTCGACGGAACCGATGATGTGGTCGGCGCCGGCGGCGGCACGCTGGGCGGCAATGTTCGGCCAGCCGTCGCGCGGGTTGACGATGCGCATCCTCGACAGCGCGAAATTGCCCATCGCGCGCGCGGCCATGCCGATGTTCTCGCCAAGCTGCGGCTCGACCAGGATGACGACGGGACCGGCAAGGTCGTGCCCTGCCTTGGTCTTGTCGGTGCCGGACATCTCACTTCACTTTCTGATTCAACGTCTGAAGATTTTGAATCAGCTTCCTAGGAGGCTGATTCAAAATCTCATGCAGGGGTCCAAGACCGCACCGACCAGCCTTGCACCGGTTTTGCGCGGGACCATTTTCTCCAAGGAGATAACAGGGTTAGCGGCGTTTGCGAATCCTCAATCGGAATCCCAATCGCACGAAGCGAAGGCTGCCGCTTGCACGCACTTGGCCTTCGGATAGGCTATCAACCACAACCAAAGCGAAGCTGTAAAGGCACGCTTGAGACGCCGGTTTCAACGGCGAGGCACCTTGGGGGGACGACGATGCAGGGCAGATGGACGCTGGCGATTTTGGGCCTGATCTTGATCGTGGCGGGGGGCCTGCTCGCCCAGTTCACGCAGACCGCCGGCGGCATCCGGATCGAGGATGTCCGCTTCAAGGGCGCCAAGGGCAATACCATGAGCGCCCTGCTCTACATCCCGCCGAATGCCACGCCGCAGATCCCGGCGCCCGGCATCCTCGCCGTCCACGGCTATATCAATTCGCGCGAGACCCAGGACGGCTTCGCCATCGAGTTCGCCCGCCGCGGCTATGTGGTGCTCGCGCTCGACCAGACCGGCCACGGCTACAGCGACCCGCCCTCCTTCGCCAACGGTTTTGGCGGACCTGACGGCCTTGCCTATCTCCGCAGCCTCCAATTCGTCGACAAGGAGAATATCGGGCTCGAGGGCCATTCGATGGGCGGCTGGACCGTGCTGTCGGCTGCGGCCGCGATGCCCAACGACTACAAGTCGATGGTGCTGGAGGGCTCGTCCACCGGCAAGCCGTTCGCTGCCGAGGGCACTGCGAGCTGGCCGCGCAACACCGCGCTCGTGTTCGCGCAGTACGAGGAATTCCCCGACCTGATGTGGGGTGTCCAGCTGGCGCGTGACGTCACCACGAGCCCGAAGCTCTGGGCGCTGTTCGGCACCCAAGGCGCGGTCGAGCCGGGCAAGGTCTATGGCGATCCGGCCAACGGCACCGCGCGGGTGCTGTACACGCCGGCGATGACCCATCCGGCCGAGCACATCTCGCATGAGGCGATCGGCTACAGCCTCGACTGGTTCGCCAAGACGCTGAAGGGCGGCACGCCGCGTCCGGTCGACGACCAGATCTGGTTCCGCAAGGAGATCGGCACCTTGGTCGCGCTGATCGGCTTTATCGCCCTGGTGATCGGCACGTTCGACGGCTTGCTGGAGGCACCGATGTTCTCCCGCCTGCGGCTGCCGGCGGTTGCCGACGGCACCATGCCGCCGCATCAGGCCGCGAGCGGCCGGCGCTGGACCACGGCGTTCATCCTGTCCGCCTTCATCCCGGCGCTGACCTATTACCCGGCCTTTGCACTGGGCGGCACCTTCGTCACCCCGAGCGCGTTCCTGCCGCAGGGCATCACCAACCAGATCCTGGTCTGGGCCATAATCAACGGCCTGATCACGCTCGCCCTGATGCGGTTCGCCCCGAGGCGCGCCAGCCGGACCGGCCTCGTCGGTCAATCCGTCGTGATCGCGCTGGCTTCGGTCGCGGTCGGCTATGCCGCGCTGTGGCTTGCCGACCTCGCCTTCAAGATCGACTTCCGCTTCTGGATCATCGCACTCAAGTTGATGAGCGCGAAGCAATTCCTCATCTTCCTGATCTATCTGATTCCGTTCACGGCGTTTTTCGTCGTGGCGCTGCACGTGCTGCACCGGAATTTCTCGACCATGGATGCGCCGCGCGGGGCGCTGTACCTGACCAACATCCTGGCGCTGACGTTCGGTTTCATCGTGTTGCTGGTGCTGCAATACGGCACGCTGTGGCTGACGGGGAAGCTGTTCAACCCGGTCCCGGACCCCGGTTTCGTGCCGCTCTCGACCATCGTCGCGATCCAGTTCGTGCCCCTGCTCGCGATCGTCGCCGTGATCGCGACGTTCACCTGGCGGCGGACCGGATCGAGCCTGCCGGGCGCCCTGATCGCGGGCCTGTTCGTGACCTGGTACATCGTGGCCGGGACCGCGACGCAGGCGGCGTTTTAGAGGGTTTTCAAGCGAAGCGGGCACCGGTTCGCGTGAAGAAAACCCGTCAAGAACAAGGGCCGAGAGGCGCCATTCTGGTCCGTCCAGAATGGCGGTTCTCGGTGAAAAGATGGGCTGAAAGTGCATAACCGGTGCGCTTTCGCCCGCCCCCGGGCGGTGCTATAGCGCAGGCGTATTTTCCACCCCCGCCGTCAAAAGCGCGCCGTTCCCAAGAGGGCCTCCCCGTCATGGCAAAAATCAAGGTATCCAACCCCGTCGTCGAGCTCGATGGCGACGAGATGACCCGGATCATCTGGCAGTACATCAAGGACAAGCTGATCAACCCGTTCCTGGATGTCGAACTGCTCTATTTCGATCTGGGCATGGAATACCGCGATGAGACCAACGACCAGGTGACCATCGACGCCGCCGAAGCCATCAAGAAGGTCGGCGTCGGCGTCAAATGCGCCACCATCACCCCCGACGAGGCCCGGGTGAAGGAGTTCGGCCTGAAGCAGATGTGGAAGTCGCCGAACGGCACCATCCGCAATATCCTCGGCGGCTGCATCTTCCGCGAGCCGATCATCTGCAAGAATGTGCCGCGCCTGGTTCCCGGCTGGACCAAGCCGATCATCATCGGCCGCCATGCCTATGGCGACCAGTACCGCGCCACCGACATCAAGTTCCCTGGCAAGGGCACGCTGTCGCTGAAGTTCGTCGGCGAGGACGGCACCGTGATCGAGAAGGAAGTGTTCAAGGCGCCCGGCGCCGGCGTCGCGATGGAGATGTACAATCTCGACGCTTCCATCACCGATTTCGCCCGCGCCTCGTTCAATTACGGCCTGATGCGCAACTACCCGGTCTATCTGTCGACCAAGAACACGATTCTGAAGGTCTATGACGGCCGCTTCAAGGACATCTTCCAGGACGTCTTCGACCGCGAGTTCAAGAAGGAATTCGACGCCAAGGGCCTGACCTACGAGCACCGCCTGATCGACGACATGGTGGCCTCGGCGCTGAAATGGTCCGGCGGTTATGTCTGGGCCTGCAAGAACTATGACGGCGACGTGCAGTCCGACACCGTGGCCCAGGGCTACGGCTCGCTCGGCCTGATGACCTCGGTGCTGCTCACCCCGGACGGCAAGACCGTGGAAGCCGAAGCCGCCCACGGCACCGTGACCCGCCACTACCGCGAGCACCAGAAGGGCAAGGAGACCTCGACCAACTCGATCGCGTCGATCTTCGCCTGGACCCGTGGCCTCGCCCATCGCGCCAAGCTCGACAACAACGAGGCGCTGGCGAAGTTCGCCACCACCCTGGAGAAGGTCTGCGTCGCGACCGTCGAAGAGGGCTACATGACCAAGGACCTCGCGCTCCTGGTCGGCGCCGACCAGCGCTGGCTCTCGACCACCGGATTCCTCGACAAGGTGTCCGACAACCTCGTGAAGGCGATCGCGGCCTGAGGCCGTCATCCTGGGAAGACGGGTGCGAGCATGACCATGGCCCTTGTCAGAGCCGTCGTGCTCGCATCGTTCTCGCTCACCGGGTCGGCGGCATTCGCTGCCGGCCCCCTGCCCGACGCCGTCGCGGCGCCCGGCGAGTCCCCGGTTTTGTCGGTCCATGCCGAGGGCGTGCAGGTCTATGAGTGCAAGCCGGTCAGCGACGGCAAGCTCGCCTGGTCGTTCCGCGAACCGGTCGCCACCCTGATCGCCGACGGCCGCACGGTCGGCCGGCATTATGCGGGTCCGAACTGGGAGCATGTCGACGGCAGCGCCGTGACCGCCCGCACCGCCGGCAGCGCACCCGGCGCAACGCCTTCCGACATTGCCTGGCTGAAGCTCGAGGTGATTGCCCATCGCGGCAACGGCCTGCTCTCCGGCGTCGCCACCGTGCAGCGCATCAACACCTCGGGCGGCGAGCTCAGCGGCCCCTGCGACAAATCAGGCGCGCTGAAAGGCGCGGCCTACTCGGCGGATTACGTGTTCCTGCGGCGGGACTAAGCGTTTTCGAGCGAAGTGGATACCGGTTCGCGTGAAGAAAACGCGCCAAACGAAGAATCGAGAGCCTCGTTCCGATTCAATCGGAATGAGGTTCTAGTCGCGGATGCCGCCGTCGGTCTCGCGCGGCGCCTGGGCGATCTCCGCGGCGGCCAGGTCGCCGCCGGCCGCGAGCGGATCGGAAAGCCGCGCCTCCGCGGTCTCCCGGACATGGGCGGCGAGCGCCGGCATGCGCTCGATCAGGGCATGGAAGTCCTGCGCATCGAGCACCAGGAGCTTGGTCTTCCGCGTCGCCGTCACCGTGCCGGAGCGGCTGGTCCGCCGCAGCAGCGCGATCTCGCCGAAGAACGCGCCGTCGGAAAGCCGCACAAGCTGGCTCGGCAGGTCGATCTCGACCTCGCCCGCGGTGATGAAATACATCGATGACGCCGCATCGCCGCGCCGCACCAGCACCTCGCCGGCCTCGATGGTCTGCGACCGCAGCAAGCGCATGATGTCGGAAATATCGGCAGCGCCAAGATGTGAGAACAGCGGCACCCGCGCCAGCATGCCCCAGGTCACGACGAAGTCGCGGCGCCGGACCTCGTCGGCGAACGCGGTCGAGATGATCGCGACCGGCAGCGCGATCATCGCGAAGCCGACCACGATCGCGACCACCGTGACGGTCCGGCCGAGCGGCGTAATCGGGACGACGTCGCCGTAACCGACGGTGCCGAGCGTCACGATCGCCCACCACATCGCCTGCGGCATGGTGCCGAACTTGTCCGGCTGCACCCTGTGCTCGATGGCATAGAGCAGCGAGGCAAACAGCAGCACGGCGCCGGTCAGGATCACCACGCAGCCGAACAGCGTGCGCCGCTCGGCATGTAGCGCCGCCAGCAGCGAGCGCATCGCGGTCGAGTAGCGCACCAGCTTGAGGAACGGCAGCATGCCGAACAGCACCAGCGCGGTCTTGTCGCCGATCGCAAGCGCGACGGCCGATGGCAGGAAGGCCAGCAGGTCGATCACGCCGAGCGCCGAGAAGGCGTATTCCAGCCGCGCCCGCGCCGGCGTCACGTCGCGCAGCGAGTGGCCGACCACGCTCCAGAGCCGCGCGGCATATTCCAGCGCGAAGGCGATGACCGCCGCGATCTCGATGGTCGTCAGCAGCCAGCCGAACTGCGCGTCGATCTCGGGCACGGAGGCAAGGATCGCCGCCAGCACATCGACGGCGATGATGGCGACGATGACCCGGGCAAACCGCAAGCCGCCCGAATGCGGCAGATCATCGCGTTCAAGCAGCTCGTAGAGACGGTCGCGCAGCCCGGGATCGCCGATCGTGGGCTTGAGCGGAGCCGTCGCCACGATCAGCCTCTCCGTCAGGCGCCGGCCATCGCTTGCTCGATCGCCGACAGCGCGGCGTCGGCCTTGGCGCCGTCGGGCCCGCCGGCCTGCGCCATGTCGGGCCGGCCGCCGCCGCCCTTGCCGCCGAGCACCTCGGAGCCCTTGCGCACGAGCTCGACCGCGTTGAACCGCGCGGTCAGATCGGCGGTGACGCCGACCACGATGCCGGCCTTGCCGTCCTCGGTGACGCCGACGATCGCGACCACGCCCGAGCCGATTTGCTTCTTGCCGTCGTCGACGAGACTCTTGAGATCCTTGGTCTCGACGCCCTCGACCGCGCGCGCCAGCAGCTTGACATTGCCGACCTCGCGAACGGCCGAGGCGGCGCCGTTCGACGCACCGCCGCCGCCCATCGCGAGCTTCTTGCGGGCGTCGGACAAATCGCGCTCGAGCTTCTTGCGCTCTTCCATCAGCGCGGCGATGCGCGCCGGCACGTCGTCGATCGTGGTGCGCAGCTCCAGCGCCGCGGTCTTGGCCAGCGCGATGGTGTCGTTGGCGTGCTTGCGCGCGTGATGCCCGGTCAGCGCCTCGATGCGGCGCACGCCGGACGCCACCGCGCCCTCGCTGGTCACCGAGATCATGCCGATGTCACCGGTGCGGCGGACATGGGTGCCGCCGCAGAGCTCGACCGACCAGCCAAGCGCGTTCTGGCCGTGATCGCGGGCGCCCTTGCCCATCGACACGACGCGGACCTCGTCGCCGTACTTCTCGCCGAACAGCGCGCGGGCGCCGGCCTCGCGGGCATCGTCGACGCCCATGACCCGGGTGGTGACCTCGTCATTCTCCAGCACGACGTCGTTGGCGATGTCCTCGATCCGGGCGAGCTCTTCCGGCGTGATCTGCTTCGGATGCACGAAGTCGAAGCGCAGCCGGTCCGGCGTGACCAGCGAGCCGCGCTGCGCGATGTGATCGCCGAGCACCTGGCGCAGCGCCTCGTGCAGCAGATGCGTCGCCGAATGGTTGGCGCGGATCGACGAGCGCCTGGTGTGATCGACCTTGAGCTGCAATGTGGTGCCGACGCCGAGCGTGCCCTGCTCCACCGTGCCGAGATGCACGAACAGATCGCCGGCCTTCTTCTGCGTGTCGGTGACGCGGAACTTGACGCCCTCGCCGGTCAGCACGCCGGTGTCGCCGACCTGGCCGCCGGACTCGCCGTAGAACGGGGTCTGGTTCAGCACGATCGCGCCGCTCTCGCCGGCCTTCAGGCTCTCGACCTCGGCGCCGTCCTTGATCAGCGCCGTCACCGCGCCTTCCGCGCTCTCGGTTTCGTAGCCGAGGAATTCGGTCGCGCCGAGCTTCTCGCGCAGCGGGAACCAGATCGCCTCGCTCGCCGCCTCGCCCGAACCTGCCCAGGAGGCACGCGCCTTCACGCGCTGCCGCTCCATCGCGTCGGTGAACGACGCCTGGTCGACGTTGATGCCGCGCGACTTCAGCGCGTCCTGCGTCAGATCGAGCGGGAAGCCGTAGGTGTCGTACAGCGTGAACGCGGTGTCGCCGTCGAACATGTCGCCCTTCTTGAGGCCGGCGCTCTTCTCGTCGAGGATCGACAGGCCGCGCGCCAGCGTCTTGCGGAAGCGCGTCTCCTCCAGCCGCAGCGTCTCCTCGATCAGCTTCTCCGCACGGACCAGATCCGGATAGGCCTGACCCATCTCGCGGACGAGCGCCCAGACCAGGCGATGCATCAGCGGCTCGCTCGCGCCCAAGAGCTGTGCATGGCGCATCGCGCGGCGCATGATCCGGCGCAGCACATAACCGCGGCCCTCGTTCGACGGCAGCACGCCGTCGGTGATCAGGAACGCCGACGAGCGCAGATGGTCCGCGATCACCCGATACGACCCAACGTTCTGCTCGTTCGGACCGTGCCCGAGGGTAGACGCGGCGGCATCGATCAGATTGCGGAACAGATCGGTCTCGAACACGCTCTCGACGCCCTGCAGGATGCAGGCCATGCGCTCGAGCCCCATGCCGGTGTCGATCGAGGGACGCGGCAGCGCTACGCGCTCCTCCTTCGTCACCTGCTCGTACTGCATGAACACCAGGTTCCAGAATTCGAGGAAGCGATCACCATCCTCCTCCGGGCTGCCCGGAGGTCCGCCCCAGATGTGCTCGCCGCGGTCGATGAAGATTTCGGAGCACGGACCGCACGGACCGGTATCGCCCATCGCCCAGAAATTGTCCGAGGTCGGGATGCGGATGATGCGGTCGTCCGAGAAGCCCGCGATCTTCTTCCAGTAGCCGGCCGCCTCGTCGTCGGTGTGGTAGACGGTGACCAGCAGCTTGTCCTTCTTCAGCCCGAAATCCTTCGTGATCAGATTCCAGGCGAGCTCGACCGCGCGCTCCTTGAAGTAATCGCCGAACGAGAAGTTGCCGAGCATCTCGAAGAAGGTGAGATGGCGCGCGGTGTAGCCGACATTGTCGAGGTCGTTATGCTTGCCGCCGGCGCGCACACACTTCTGCGACGTCGTGGCACGCTGATAGCCGCGCTTCTCGACGCCGGTGAAGACGTTCTTGAACTGCACCATGCCGGCATTGGTGAACATCAAGGTCGGGTCGTTGCGCGGAACCAGCGGCGACGAGGCCACGATCTCGTGCCCGTTCTCCTTGAAGAAGTTCAGAAATGTCGACCTGATGTCGTTGACGCTGCTCATGTTCATCCAATCGGAAAAGGGGCCGGCCAGCCGCAAAAAGGCGTCATTTTCCGGCCGAACGCTTTTAGACATTGCTAGCTGCGGTGTCCAGAAACTGTGCAGGCGGATCATGGGCTTGCCGCGGCAGCACAAAGCCCATTGGATAGTTGCTGCAGCTGCGTTGACAGTCTTGGTGGCGCCGTGTTTTCTACCTACCTATACCTAGTCACGTCGGGAGAGACCGGCTTACCGCCGGCGCCGAAGGAGCAACCGCCCCGGAAACTCTCAGGCAAAAGGACCGCGTGACGTCTGACATCTGGAAAGAGACGCTGGGGTTCGCCCCGATGCGTCCGCCGACGGGATAATACTCTCAGGCACAGCGACAGATGGGGCTTTCTGCAGGTTTCTCAAGGGGAAATAGGTCCCCGGCGGGAACCGCGAGGGCCCTGTGATGCTTGCGCGCGAAACCTCCCCGCTGAAACAGACCCCGCTGCACGCGTTGCACCTTGCGCGCGGCGCCAAGATGGTGCCGTTCGCCGGCTACGACATGCCGGTGCAATACGCGGCCGGCGTGCTGAAGGAGCACCTGCACACCCGCAAGGAAGCCGGCCTGTTCGATGTGTCGCACATGGGCCAGCTCGTGCTGAAGGCCAAATCCGGCAAGGTCGCGGATGCCGCGCGCGCGCTGGAAAAACTGGTGCCGCAAGACATCGTCGGCATCGCGCCGGGACGGCAGCGCTACGCCCAATTCACCAACAATGACGGCGGCCTGCTCGACGACCTGATGGTGGCGAATTTCGGCGATCACCTGTTCCTCGTGGTCAACGCCGCCTGCAAGGCCGAGGACGAGGCGCATCTGCGTGCGAATCTCTCCGACGCCTGCGAGATCGTCTCGCTGGCCGACCGCGCGCTGATCGCGCTGCAGGGCCCGAAAGCCGAATCGGCGCTGGCGAAATTTTGCGCAGACGTCAGCTCGATGAAATTCATGGACGCCGGTCCGCGCCGCGTCGGCGACGTCGACTGCTTCGTCTCGCGCTCCGGCTATACCGGCGAGGACGGCTTTGAGATTTCCGTGCCCGCAGACAAGGTGGAAGCCCTGGTCACCGCGCTGCTCGACAATCCCGACGTGCTGCCGATCGGACTCGGCGCGCGCGACAGCCTGCGGCTCGAAGCCGGGCTGTGCCTTTATGGCCATGACATCGACACCACGACGACGCCGGTCGAAAGCGCGCTGGAATGGTCGGTGCAGAAGGTTCGCCGCAGCGGCGGCGCCCGCGCCGGCGGCTTCCCCGGCGCCGACAAGATTCTCGCGCAATTCACCGATGGCGCCGCGCGCCGGCGGGTCGGCCTGAAGCCCGACGGCCGCGCACCGGTGCGCGAAGGCGCCGCACTGTTCGCCGATGCCAGCTCGACCGAGCAGATCGGCAAGGTGACCTCGGGCGGCTTCGGCCCGAGCCTTAATGCGCCGGTCGCGATGGGCTATCTGCCTACCGCCCTTTCCGCCGTCGGCACCATCGTTTTCGCCGAAGTGCGCGGCCAGCGGCTGCCGCTGAAAGTCGCCGCTACGCCCTTCGTCCCCAATACCTACAAACGCTAAACGCCAAAGGATCGATCCCCATGACGACGCTGTACACGTCCGACCACGAATGGCTCCGCATCGAGGGTGACGTCGCCACGATCGGGATCACCGACTATGCGCAGTCGCAGCTCGGCGACGTCGTGTTCGTCGAACTGCCCAAGGTCGGTCGCAGCCTGAAGAAGGCCGAAGCCGCCGCCGTGGTCGAATCCGTCAAGGCCGCCTCCGACGTCTACGCACCGATCAGCGGCGAGGTGGTCGAGGTCAACGACGCGCTCGCCGCCGAGCCCGCGCTGGTCAATTCGGACGCCGGCGGCAAGGCCTGGTTCTTCAAGCTGAAGATTGCCGACAAGGGCGAGCTCGGCGGCCTGATGGACGAGGCCGCCTACGCCGCGCACACCGCCTGAGAGAATGAAGCAGATTGCGACCACACCCCCACTGTCATCGCCCGGCTTGACCGGGCGACCCAGTACGCCGCGGCCATTCGGCTTAATCACTGATGTCCCGGCGTACTGGATACCCCGCTTTCGCGGGGTATGACGGCTGATAACGAGGACCACGTCATGAACGCGCCCTTCAAGCCGATCAATGAAGCCGCCACCGATTTCGTCCGCCGCCACATCGGACCATCGCCGCGCGACGTCAACGCGATGCTGGAGACGGTCGGCGCCGCAAGCCTGCAGGCGCTGATGAACGAGACGCTGCCGGCGTCGATCCGGCAGAAGGCGCCGCTCGATCTCGGCCGGGCGCTGAGCGAGACCGAGGCGCTCGCGCATATGAGCGAGCTCGCCGCGCAGAACCAGGTGTTCACCTCGCTGATCGGCCAGGGCTATTCCGGCACCATCCTGCCCGCGGTGATCCAGCGCAACATTCTGGAGAACCCAGCCTGGTACACCGCCTATACGCCGTACCAGCCGGAGATCAGCCAGGGCCGGCTCGAGGCGCTGTTCAACTTCCAGACCATGATCTGCGATCTGACCGGGCTCGACGTCGCCAACGCCTCGCTGCTCGACGAGGCGACCGCCGCGGCGGAAGCGATGGCGCTCGCCGAGCGCCACTCGCAGGTCAAGGCGAAGGTGTTCTTCGTCGACAAGGAGGTGCATCCGCAGACGCTCGCGGTGATGCGCACGCGCGCAGCACCCTTGGGCTGGGCGCTGGTGGTCGGCGATCCCCTGACCGAGATCGACAACGCCGATGTGCTCGGCGCGCTGCTGCAATATCCGGGCACATCGGGCGCGGTACGCGACCTTAAGCCTGCGATCGCGTCGCTGCGCGCCAAGGGCGCGCTGGCGATCGTCGCGGCGGACCTGCTGTCGCTGACGCTGCTCGCCTCGCCGGGCGAGCTCGGCGCCGACATCGCGATCGGCTCGGCACAGCGCTTTGGTGTGCCGATGGGTTATGGCGGGCCGCACGCCGCCTATATGGCGGTGCGCGACACGCTGAAGCGCTCGCTGCCCGGCCGCATCGTCGGCCTCTCGGTGGATTCGCGCGGTGCGCCGGCCTACCGCCTCGCGCTGCAAACCCGCGAGCAGCATATCCGCCGCGAGAAGGCGACCTCGAACATCTGCACCGCGCAGGTGCTGCTCGCCGTGATCGCCTCGATGTATGCGGTCTATCACGGCCCCGAGGGCCTGACCCATATCGCACGCAGCGTGCATCGCCGCGCCACCGTGCTTGCCGCCGGCCTGCGCAAGCTCGGCTTTGCGCCGACCAGCGAAGCGTTCTTCGATACCGTGACGGTCGAGGCAGGTAGCAAGCAGATCGAGCTCGTCACCCGCGCGCAGGCGGAGCGGATCAATCTGCGCATCGGCGCGACCACGCTCGGCATCGCGCTCGACGAGACCTCGACGCCGGAGACCGTCGAGGCGGTGTGGCGCGTGTTCGGCGGCAAGCTCAGCTATGCCGAGATCGAGGCCGGCGCGCACGAGGCGCTGCCGAAGGAGCTGCGGCGCACCAGCGCCTTCCTCAGCCATCCGGTGTTCAACACGCATCGTTCGGAGACCGAGTTGCTGCGCTACATGCGCAAGCTCAGCGATCGTGACCTCGCGCTCGACCGCGCGATGATCCCGCTCGGCTCCTGCACGATGAAGCTCAACGCCACCACCGAGATGATCCCGCTGACCTGGCCGGCGTTCGGCAACCTGCATCCGTTCGCGCCGGCGGATCAGGCCAAGGGCTATCACGCGCTATTCAAGCGGCTGGAGCAATGGCTGTGCGACATCACCGGCTATGACGCGGTCTCGCTGCAGCCGAATTCCGGCGCGCAGGGCGAATATGCCGGACTGCTGGCGATCCGCGGCTATCACCTCGCGCGCGGCGAACCGCACCGCAAGGTGTGCCTGATCCCCTCCTCCGCGCACGGCACCAATCCGGCTTCGGCCGCGATGGTCGGCATGGAGGTCGTGGTGGTGGCGTGCGATGCGCGCGGCGACGTCGACGTCAATGATCTCCGCTCCAAGGCGGAGAAGCACTCCGCCAACCTTGCCGCGGTCATGATCACCTATCCGTCGACCCATGGCGTGTTCGAGGAGCACATCCGCGAGATCTGCGACATCGTGCATGCCCATGGCGGCCAGGTCTATCTCGACGGCGCCAACATGAACGCGCAGGTCGGGCTGTCGCGGCCCGGCGACTACGGCGCCGATGTCAGCCATCTCAACCTGCACAAGACCTTCTGCATTCCGCATGGCGGCGGCGGCCCCGGCATGGGCCCGATCGGCGTGAAGGCGCATCTTGCGCCTTATCTGCCGGGCCATCCCGCAACCGACGGAGCGACGGCGCATGCGATCGGCCCGGTGTCGGCCGCGCCGTTCGGCTCGGCGTCGATCCTGACCATCTCCTACATCTACATCCTGATGATGGGGGGCGAAGGCCTGACGCGGGCGACCGAGATCGCGATCCTCAATGCCAACTACATCGCCGCACGGCTGCAGCCGCACTTCCCGGTGCTGTACCGCAACGAGCGCGGCCGCGTTGCGCATGAGTGCATCGTCGATCCGCGGCCGCTGAAGACGACCAGCGGCGTCACCGTCGACGACATCGCCAAGCGGCTGATCGATTACGGCTTCCACGCGCCGACCATGAGCTTCCCGGTGGCGGGCACGCTGATGATCGAACCGACGGAATCGGAATCGAAGTTCGAGATCGACCGCTTCTGTGACGCCATGATCGCGATCCGGGACGAGATCGCGGAGATCGAAAAGGGCCGCTGGAAGGTCGAGGCTTCGCCGCTGCGCCACGCGCCGCATACCGTGCACGACATCGCCGACGATGCCTGGAACCGGGCCTACACCCGCGCCGAGGGCTGCTTCCCGGCCGGCGTGTCGCGGTCCGACAAATACTGGAGCCCGGTCGGCCGCGTCGACAACGTCTATGGCGACCGCAACCTGGTGTGCTCATGCCCGCCGGTCGAGGATTATGCGCAGGCGGCGGAGTAAGAGCACCATTGTTGCAGCTACGTCGTGCTGCGTCTCTGACGCGTGATTCACTCGGTGTCATTCCGGGGCTCGCGAAGCGAGAACCCGGAATCTCGATCCACGACTTCCGGATTCCGGATTCGCGACTGCGTCGCGCCCCGGAATGACGGAATGGTCCGCCCCGCGGCAGGAGGAAACATGCGCGAGGAATTCTGGTTCCATTTCCCGTTTCGCGTCCGCTATTCGGAGGTCGACGCGCAGGCCGTGGTGTTCAACGCCCACTACCTGACCTACTTCGATACGGCCATCACCGAATATTTCCGCGCGCTCGGCTACGACTATCTCGGCGAGGTGGCGCGGACCGGCATCGACTTCCACACCGTGAAGTCGGTGGTCGAATACAAGGCGCCGATCCGGTTCGACGAGGACATCGAGGTCTGCGTCCGCGTCGCGCGGATCGGCCGCTCCTCGATCAATCTTGCGCTCGCGATCTTCGCCAAAGGCTCCGACGACCTGCGCGCCACCGGCGAGATCATCTGGGTCGCGACCGACCAGAAGACCCACCAATCGGTCTCCGTGACCGAAGACTTGCGGGCGCTGATCGCGAGCCGGGAAAAGGCGCTGGGGTAGAGATCAGAACGTCGCGTGCTGGCGTCGCTCGAACAAGCCTTACGCAGCGACGAGAGTGCGGCTCTTGGCGTCCCAGCGCCATAGCCGCTCATTGGTCAGCTCCGTTCCGCCCCACCAGCGGTGGATCGGATTGTACTGGCTGAAATCGAGCTCGCCATCCAGCACTTCCTGGCCGAAATCGGTCACCGATAACCGACTGTGCATTCGTTCTTGCCGGGCCTTCCAATCATCCGCTCCTTGGAGCTCTGCCGGGAATCCAGCGAGGACCGGCGATCGACAACAGGCGAGCCCATCCAGCATCAGGTCTGCTTGCTCAAAATCGAACACGCCGCGTTCCCTGTTCAGCACACTCGAAAGCACCCCCGGCTTGGTCTCGCCTTCGGCGACGAGCTCCAGCATCCGCAGCTCGGTCGCGCCAAGGCCGGTTTCTCGCCCGGGAAGCTCTTCGAGCAGAGCGATGAGAGCCGCCCGGAGCTGCGGCATGGCGGACAGATCCTGCATGAGAAGGTCGAAGCAAGGCTGCGGTGTGGACGCGCGATAGGCATTCCAGGCGCGGCCGGCGAGCGTCAGACGCTCATCGGTCACCGTGAGTTTCGGCAATCTCCATTGTGCCAGGCTTGCACTTCCGTGCGCGACAGCCTCGACGTCCGTCTGGACCACCACGAGCTTCGACAGGATATGCCGATGCGGCCGCAGGACGTCGAGCAGCCAGAGCAGGACCAGTTGATCGTTCGGCCGCGGATCGGCCCAGAGCTCGATGCTGTCGCAGCGCTCACAGAATTCGAGCAGGCTGAGAGAATTGTCGCCCACTGGGGCCACGTATTTCGATTGGACGAGGTCGAGCCAATGCGCGCCGCGGCTGCGATGTCTAGCGGAGCGCTCTTCCAGAGAACTCACAAGCGCGGCCTGAGACGGCAAGGCTCCGCCAACAAAGCGCGGCGTGAGTCCAACGACGACGTCCGCGCGGGCCGCCCGCCTGAGCATCGTGCCCGCAAGATCGCTCGTCGCCAGGATCAGACGTGTCATAGCGCTCGAACCTCCGCAGTCTACGTCTTGCTCAGCGCCGGATTCCAGCGCCGGAGATTGTCGCTGGTGAGGTGCGTGCCGCCCCACCAGCGATTGACCGGATTGTGGTCGGTGAAGTCCGCCTTGTGGGCAAGCACCGCCTTGCCAAACTCCGTCACCGACAAGCGGCTTCGCTGGAAGGCCTCCAGGCGACGTCGCGCATTATCCGGGTCGATGGAGCGCAAGCCATCGTCGAGCCCGGCAATCGCCGGTCGCGGTCCATGCGCAAGGCCTTCGAGCAGCCTACCGATTTCCATGTCGTTAAAGACGCCACGCTGGCGAAAGCCGCGGAGGTAGAACAGCGCGTTCGTCGCCATGAACCCGGCGGCGACCAGTTCAAGCAACCGCATCTCGGTCGCGCCCAGTCCGGATCGGCTCCATGGCAGCTCACGAAGCAGATCAAGCAGCGCCGGCCTCAGCAAGGGAAACGCGCTCAGGTCGCGATGAACCGCATCGAAACAGGCCTCCGGCGTTGTCGCGCGGTACGCCTGCCAACATCCGCTTGCGATCTCAAGGTCCGCGGATCGGATGTTGGCAAGCGGTACCTGGTCCCAGCTACGCCACGTCTCGTGCATCGTCAGCAGATCGAATGCGACCAGCCGCAACTTCAACTTGGCCGCCATCGCCGGATAAGCCCGGAAATGATCGAGCAACCAGATGAGCTGCAGTTGATTATGTGGATCCGGATCGAACCAAAGCTCGATCACCTCGTAAGGCTCGCAAAATTCGTTCAGTGCGAGGTGCCTACGTGCCCGGGCATCCTGAGGCCGCTGGCCCCACGCGCACCAGTGCGACCAGTGTCCGACTGGATTCTTGTCCGACCGCGACCCGAAATACGCCTCGAGTTCTCCTGGCGACGGCAGCGGTCCACCGACAAAGCGAAAGGCAGATGTAATCGCGACTTCGGCAAACCCCGAACGTGTCAGGCTGAGGCCGGACGGACTGGTCAGGATCAGGCGTTTCATCGACCCAACTCTCTCGACGACACACAAAACCAAACGGGCGCCGAAGACGTCGGCAACTCAACGTCCTCAGCGCCCGCTTGCAGCGAAGTCATGTGATCGTTTGAGCATGATCTCCGCGCAAACGCGTTCCGCGTTTGTCGCGAGGGAAAACCGCTGCGCACTTTTCCGGATCATGCCGGAGACTTACTCCTCCGTCGGCTCCTCGCCCTCGGCGTCGCGTTCGGGCGTGCCGGCGAGGATCTGCTCGGAGATCAGGCCGGAGTTCTGCCGGATCGCGGCTTCGATCTTGGCGGTGATGTCGGGATTCGACTTCAGGAACGCCTTGGAATTCTCGCGACCCTGGCCGAGCCGCTGGCTGTCATAGGAGAACCAGGCGCCGGACTTCTCGACGATGCCGGCCTTGACGCCGAGGTCGAGGATCTCGCCCATCTTGGAGACGCCCTCGCCATACATGATGTCGAACTCGACCTGCTTGAAGGGCGGCGCCAGCTTGTTCTTCACCACCTTGACGCGGGTGGTGTTGCCGACGACTTCGTCGCGCTCCTTGATAGCGCCGATGCGGCGGATGTCGAGACGAACCGAGGCATAAAACTTCAGCGCGTTGCCGCCGGTGGTGGTCTCCGGCGAGCCGTACATCACGCCGATCTTCATGCGGATCTGGTTGATGAAGATCACCATGGTGTGGGACTTGTTGATCGAGGCGGTCAGCTTGCGCAGCGCCTGGCTCATCAGGCGGGCCTGCAGGCCCGGCAGCGCATCGCCCATCTCGCCCTCGAGTTCGGCCTTCGGCACCAGCGCCGCAACCGAATCGACCACCAGCACGTCGACCGCGCCGGAGCGCACCAGCGTGTCGCAGATCTCCAGCGCCTGCTCGCCGGTGTCCGGCTGCGAGATCAAGAGCTCGTCGATGTTGACGCCGAGCTTGCGCGCATAGACCGGGTCGAGCGCGTGTTCAGCGTCGATGAAGGCGCAGATGCCGCCCTTCTTCTGGCCTTCCGCCACGGTGTGCAGCGCCAGCGTGGTCTTGCCCGAGGATTCCGGCCCGTAGATTTCGACGACGCGTCCCTTCGGCAGACCGCCGACGCCGAGCGCAATATCGAGCCCGAGCGACCCCGACGACACCGTCTCGACATCCATCGAACGGTCGTTCTTGCCGAGCTTCATCACCGAGCCCTTGCCGAACTGGCGCTCGATCTGGGAGAGCGCGGCTGAGAGGGCCTTGGACTTGTCCATGGAGGATCCTTCGACGATACGCAGTGCGGTGGCGGACATTTGGGATGTGCTCCTTATGGCGGGGATTCGCTAGCGGGAAAACGGGCGACGAGATCGGGTGGAATACGTTGCTGATTGGAACCTCGTACCACGTTTGTTCTACGTTCGCAATATGTTCTTTCGAACAGATCGGTACTGTCCGTATTTAAGTCCCCGTATCCTAGTTTGATTTTTGGGGTGTCCTTGTTCGGATTAAGCGAACGGAAACCGTAGCTTGGCCGGTGTTCTCAGTAGGACTACCGAGGCGACCCATCGGATGTTCTATCCCCGTCCCGCCTTTGACCGAGATCAGGGAATTTAATCTTGAGAGAACGAACCGGGGGCAACGGAACGTGATACGATATCATCATCACCGGCCAAGGCTTTGCCCGTAGGCGTCGGTGGCTGAGAGACCAACAGCGCTCCCGCCTGCATAGGAAGGGAGCGCGGCCATGCCGAACCATTCCACAATAGCGCACCGCGAGATGCAGCTTCGCCATCTGGAGCAAGCCGAGCGGCACATTGCTCAAGGCGAACGACACATCGCCGAGCAAGAGGGACTGATCGAGCACCTTGCCAATCACGGGCACGATCTAGCGGAAGCGAAGAAGCTTCTGGATAACTTCTACTCATGCCAGGTTTTGCACGTTCAGCACCGCGACCGAATCCGCAGAGAGCTGGGAGAGTAAAGGGCCACCTCAGTTGACGGCCTATTCTCATCTAGCGCACGATTAATTTCCTAGCGTGGCACAAACTGCACTTTGTTTTGGTGGTCATCCCGAGTTAGATTCCAACCTCACGCAGAGGTTGTGTCATGACCAGTGACCTACTTTTTAGAGCGGGCATTGTGGTGCTGGGGCTGTGCCCCATTGCTATCGCTGCGATTGCAATACTCATGTGAGAAAGCGGCCGCCTCACTTGGCGGCCTCTTTCATTACGGGCCCTTCCCGTCGAATCGCTGCGACATATGACGCGAATCCGGTCGCGTGAATGAGGTGCTGAAGGGCTCTCGACATCGCGGCAGTCGAGAAGCGGCGCTATCTCGCAGGTCAGCTTGAACTATGAAGCCCGGCGCGAGCCGGGATTTTTCTTGGCCCAAAGAACGGCCCCAGCGAGGGGGTACACGCTGAGGCCAAGGCGGTTGGATCATCCATGAGATGACAGGCTCATCACATAAACAGGGCGCCTATGCCTACGATGAGCGCTACGAACGATATCGCCGCCAACGCCATGAAGCCGTACTCGACGCCGTCGTGGTGACTGAGCCTGAACATACAGAGAGCTTGCGCCACGGTCTTCGTGTCCGCATTAAAGTAGGCATGTCAGCGATAGCGCCCTAATTGCGGTTCCAGGCTTAACTTAAGCGAAGATTTTTGAAACGATTCCCTCGATGCCGCTTTTATTGCTCATGCAACAGGCGACCGAAGTTCATCTAGTCCGAGTGACGACCGATGACGGCGAGGTCCAAATCTGGCTCGCCGCGACCTCGCGCGAAGAAGCCGTTGACCGAGTGCTGGATGCAATCCCGGAGGGATGGGCTGTTAGCCTCATTCAGCGACAGCTGGCCGCCGATCACATCCCAATTCTCAACATGGCGGCCGGAGAAGTGCGCCGGCATCAGGTGTCCTGAAGAAACGGCCCCAGCGCGTTGGAACGAACGCTGAGGCCGCCTCACCGGGCCGCTACTGGGCAGGGACCGCTCCGAGTGTTGCGGCCCCAGCCGAACTGGATCCTACATAAACAAACGGCCCCAGCACCCCGACAGGGAGGCTGAGGCCGAGGAGCGCCCGTGGGGTAGGGAAAGATTCTGGACACCCCCACCTCAAGCTAGAACCACTCCATGGCGCGGAAAGGGGCATTTGCATAAGTGAATGAGTGTCCTGATTTCCCCAAGCGAGTGTCCTAACTAGGACAGCACCAACAGACCGGTGCCGGCCTGTTTCCATCCACATGGCCTGCTTTGATTTTTCGAGTGGCCGGCTTGGCTTTAACCCCGTCGTAACCAAGGGTTAGCCGATGTTCTCGGTAGGACTACTGAGAAGACCCTCAGATGTTCTGGCCCCATAATTTCCTGCGGGTCGCGATCTGTTCTCGCGGAATGTTTACTGGAACAATTGACCCGGCAGTGCCCTTATTTGGGGGCCCCCAGCCAGACAGGTAGCCCCCCGACTGCTGGAGGAAAACCCGCCTCCGGGACGGGTTGGCGGCCCCCTGTCGGGGCCGTTTAAAATTCCGTAGTTCTCCGGCCAAGAACAAAGTTCCGGCCATGCGACGCGCCTTGCGCCCGAAGTTCCCCTGATAATCAACCAGTTAACCTGACAGGCGCGACGGCGTCCGATAGCGGTTGGCACAATCTGCATACTACCTTCGTACCCCTCCTGAGCCCTGGAAAAACTCCGTAGCGTTCGGCGGAAGACTCGGGTTCCGCCAGTGTTCGTAACATTGGCCTGCTCAACCAACGCGAATTGCGCGTCGCCGGGCAGGCAACACAGCTGGCGACCGTTCCGTGGCGAC
This sequence comes from Bradyrhizobium australafricanum, assembly GCF_020329495.1. Lineage (NCBI taxonomy): Bacteria > Pseudomonadati > Pseudomonadota > Alphaproteobacteria > Hyphomicrobiales > Nitrobacteraceae > Bradyrhizobium > Bradyrhizobium australafricanum. The sequence continues at coordinate 79,855 of NZ_JAGKJL010000039.1, forward strand.
GCTGCCGGCGGACGAATCCTTTCCGGAATCCACAAGGACGGCTCGAACGGGCGCGGCCTTTCACACGATCTTTTTAGGGTGCTGATCATTACTACAACTAGTGGTTTAAACATCGACGACCGCCTTCCTTCGCGGAACCGTTACAGATGATCCACAGGGGCATCGAGTTCAGCGTCACCCAGCTGATGGCCGGCGTCTGGAAATGGCGCTTCCAGATCGGCGATCGCGTCTTCACGGGCAAGACCGAAGCAAAGCTCGATCTTCTGGCAATCCGCCGCGTGCAACTGCGGATCGATCGGGAGCTGAACAATCTGGGGCGGGAACGGACCCGCGACAGCAATGGGGACTGAGGCACAGTCTATCGTGCACGCTCCGGTGCCCTGACGCGCTGGCCCGCGCGCTTGCCGAGCTTCGGTTCTAATTAAAATTAGAACACACGAACCGGCGTCCACTTCGCTCGGAAACCCTTCAGTCCGCGCTTGCCAGCCGCCGCATCGTGAACTCGATGTCGCCGCCGGGGAGCTCACGCCAGCTCTCGACGGCGCTCATATAGGCCGCCTTCGGGTAGCGCTTGAGAAAGTCACGTGCCCTCACGCGGGCCTGATCGCGTGGCAGGCTGAAGGTCTCGCGCAGATAGCCGTCATCCGGCTTTCGCCGCTCGGCCATCCGGCTGGCGAGATCGCGCGGACGAGACACCATGCCGCAACTCCGGACCAACTGACGACACCCCCAATATAGGGGTGGCGGCGGGAGAATCCGAGTCGGAGGGAGGCGGACGAGGTCGCCCCGAACGGGCGTTACTGGCTGCGCGGCGCGGCGTTGCCGGGCTGCGCGGAGCTTCCGGTCTTGGTCTTCGGCTTGGCGGGATGGGCGGCCGCCTTCGGCGGATCGCTGCGCACGACGCCCCAGGGATCGGACGATCCCTTGGCGTCGGGAATCTTGCTGAGCGAATCCTTGTAGGCCTTGTCCCTGACCGCGTCCTGATCCTTCTCGTCCTGGGTCTTGGTCTTGACCTCAGGCATCAGGTTGACATTCGGCATCTGCGCATAGGCCGGCGCCGACAGCAGCACCGCAACCGCGACTGCGCACAAAACTCTCATGAGAACACTCCCTGCATTTTCGTCGGCGGTATATCACCGCAACAAAGCCGTCGCCAAGCGTGTGTGGCCAAGCGCGCCCGCCCCGGCCCTGGATCATGATGCGTTTCCACGGAATCGCATCATGATCTCATCTCTTTTTTTGAGCATGATCTTTTCGGAAAACCGGTTTCCACTTTTCCGGATCATGCTCTAGAGATGGTCTGACTTGCAGGATTTCGGCGACTGCATCCAGTCGTCCCAGATCGGACCGCAGCGCGTGCAACCGCTGAGCGCAAGCCCGATCACAACCACGCCGCCCAGCAACACCAACCTGCGGAACATGTACGCCCCCACCACTCGCGAGGGGGCGATTGGGCGCCGAAACTGGGGCATTTTCAAGCCGGACACGCCCCTTGCAGCGCAGCGCAAGCGCGTCGGACGGCTGCCGGCGCGCACTGGTTTGACCGGGCGGCCGCGCAAATTACAGTGCGCAACAAAGCAGAAAAGGAATCGATCAAATGACTTTGGCGATGAGCTGGGACGAGTGGACGCAGCACGACGGGACGGCGCTCGCAGCGCGCGTCCGGAACGGCGAGCTGACGCCCCGTGAGCTGGCGTCGCAGGCGGCCAGCGCCGTCGCCAAGGTCGATCCCGCGCTCTCGGGCGTGGTCGAGCTGTTCGACGACGTGATAGCCGATCCCGCACGCGACGGCGCCGACCTCAACGGCCCGTTCGCCGGCCTGCCCTTCCTGATGAAGGACCTCGGCCCCACCTTGAAGGGACGGCTGCAGGAGATGGGCTCGCTGATGATGCGCGGCAATCGCGCTGCAGCCGACACCTTCCTGACGGCGAAGCTGCGCAAGGCCGGCCTCAATCTGATCGGCCGCACCACGACGCCGGAGTTCGGGGTGTGCAGCTCGGCGGAAAATCCCGCAGTCTATGTCACGCGCAATCCCTGGAACACCGACTACACCACCTGCGGCTCGTCGGCCGGCAGCGCGGCGATGGTCGCCGCCGGCGCCGTGCCGATCGCGCATGCGACCGACGGCGGCGGCTCGATCCGCATTCCCGCCGGGGTCAACGGCAATATCGGCCTGAAAGTCTCGCGCGGCGTGTTCTCGCTCGCGCCGCATCTGTCCGACCTCACTGGCCTCGTCTCGATTCAGGGCTGCCAATCGCGCACGGTGCGCGACACCGCTGTTTTCGTCGATGCCTGCCGGGGACCTGCGCCCGGCGAGTTCATGCCGTTCTGGACGGCGCCCGAGCCATATGCCGCGATGATCGCGCGCGATCCCGGCCGGCTCAGAATCGCGCTGTCGCACACATGGGGCGACTATCGCGCGACGCCGCACATCACAGCCGAGCTCGAGCGGGTCGGACGTTTCCTCGAAGGCCTCGGCCATCAGGTCGATTACGCACTGCCGACGATCGACTATCGGGAAGCCTTCGCGGCGCAGACCACCTGCTACATCAGCAATTTCGCCGTCGTGATCGGCAACATGCTCGCCGCGCGCGGGCTGGAGCGGCCGCCGGCGGAGCTGATCGAGCCGATCAACATCCGCATCTGGGAGCATGGCCGCGACTTCAGCTTCGCCGATCGCGCACGCATGCAGGCCTTCTTCAACGCCACCTCCCGCGGCTTCGGCACCTTCTTCGAGGACTGGGACATCATCCTGACGCCGATCACGGCACTGCCGACGCCGAAGGTCGGCACCACGGAGTATCTCACCATCAGCGACAATCCGTCGGTGCTGGACTGGTTCGGCAATCTCTGGCGCAACTTCGCCTTCACGCCGCTCGCCAATCTCTGCGGCATCCCCGCGATCTCGCTGCCGCTCGCGACCAACGAGCACGGCCTGCCGCTCGGCATCCACGCGATCGGAAAGCAAGCGAGTGACGGGCTGTTGCTGCAGCTCGCCGCCCAGATCGAACGGGCGATCGACGGCAAGTGGAATGCGGGCAACACGCCGGCCGTGCATGTCACGCGCAACTAGTACCCGGAATCCGGGATTCGTGAGACACAATCGTCATTGCGAGCGAAGCGAAGCAATCCATCTGCCCGCATATGCGGAGGCATGGATTGCTTCGTCGCTGTCGCTCCTCGCGATGACAACCGAATGCGATTCACATTACAGCGATACTGAGTACTAGAAGACGAGCATCAACAGAGGGAACGGGACGTCATGCAGAAGGCCGGGGAATTCGGGATCGACGACGCGAAACGTGTGCTCGGCGACGTCTTTGCGCCATGGGTACAGGACCTCAATCTCTCGATCGAGCAGTTCGACATCGCAGCCCCCGCAGGCGGCGATGCCGACTGGCAGCCCGGCGCCATCCTGCGCATGCCGTTTTCCGAGCGGCTGTGCCGCAATGGCGGCATCGTCTGCGGCCAGGCGCTGATGGCATTCGCCGACACCGCGATGGTGCTGGCCAATCTCGCCGCCAACAAAGGCTACCGGCCGATGACGACGGTCGACCAGACCACGCATTTCATGCGCGCGGTGACGGCATCCGACGTGCTGGCCGACGCCCGCGTGGTCCGGCTCGGCCGCACCATGAGCTTCGGCCGCGTCACGCTGCTCTCCGCCACCGACAACAAACCGGTGGCGATGGTGTCGAGCGCGTTCGCGATGCTGCCCGGATAGGACTCTTGCATCACAACCGGTCTATCTAATCCTGAGAGGATGTGAATGTATGGCGGAGGAGCGGCACCAAACATTCAGTGTCGTCCCGGCCGAGTGCGCGGTTGCGCACGGAGCCGGGACCCATAACCACCGAAGACCATCGTTGCGCAGGGCTGCGGCCACAGCCTTCCTCAACAATTAAACCCTGTGGTTATGCAGCGGACGAAGGTTGTCGGTGCTCTCGATGGATCGCGAGTTTGGCTTTCGCATATTGGAAGTTATGGAGCAAATGCAGCCGATCTTCTAGGAATACGGCGGCACGTCGACCAGCGTGCCGATCAAACGCAGCAGAGCTTGATGCTCTGGTCCGTTGACGTCCTTCCGCAAGAACTCCCCCAGCTCAACGTGCGAAAGTCGGCCGCCGGACGGCGCATTCGGCTGATGGATGATAAAGGCATTCCCGTTGGTCGGCTCGCGCCCAAGGAACCATGCATCTCCATTCGGACTGCGATACAGTTCTCTTCTGTCGGACATGTAGCTGCTCCTCCTTTTGCCGCGAGCGTTTGCGCACGCGACACCCGTCAACTCACTCGTTTTCACTCTCGCTAAGTTCTCGCTCTGCCCGCAGCCAGAACTCAAGATCACGGCCACTGGGCCGGCCGTTCTGTTCCCAAAGTTCGTGGGCGCGGGCTCGAACTTCCTGCTTGGACCGCCGGGCGGCTATAAGCCGTCGCAGGCCCTCGGTCAGCTCGTCGACAAATGCCTTGAGCCGCTGATAGGTCGTTTGGTCGCTTATGCCGGACGCAAGCCGGTTGGCTCGTTCCAACTGGCGCTCCAAGGCCTGGCGATCACTGCGCGGGCTCATAGCCACCTCCGCCAAAGTAAGGCGGCTGCAGCCAAATCGTTCATTCTGAGCCACCAAGACCGCTCCATGAGGTGGGCCCGCGAAGCTCCTGCTGCAGCGCGAGAGGAACTGCAGGGTCAACTGAGAGTCGATTCCAGATACGCGGTGGCGACTGCGACGTCTCGATGGATCGCTAGTTGCCGGCAAGGAGGAAGGGAAATGGCTTACACCCATGAGACGAGGCGCCCTACCGCGGCTCAGCGCGAGGCCCAAAAGGCATTTCGGGACGCCGAGGCCAAGGCCGCGATGCCAGAATATGAACGCGCTCAAATCGCGTTTCATGCGAATCGTGAACGATTGAAGGCGGAGCGGCTGGCGCGCGAGTTGGCGGCTAGCGACGAAGTCGCGTGCAAGAGGGGATCGTCTGCTCCTCGCGCCAGGCGGAAGGGCAATATCAAAGGAGTGAGACGGGATTAAACGGCTCAGTGCGAGAGGTCTTCTAGGACGTTCGCAGATGATGCAAATGAGCTTGCCTTATCGGGACTGGCAGCTCGCGGTCGCCCTCCGAGCGCCACCGCGGATCCGGCGGCTCCGTCATAACTTCGCTTCAGATCACAACGCATTTGTCGATTGAAAGTCATAGCCGGCGTCGAAGGAGACCCTCTCATCTGGGGGGCGCTCATGAATTCGGCCAGATTTGTCTCCGACGACCATTGAAGGTATTGACCACCCGCAGAGACAAGCGTTCCCGCGATGAGAATCTGAATCATCATCGTGGCAGCAGTTGCGAAGCTTTCTCGACCATTCAGCAATAACATTGCGGCCTCCCGGCACCTAGTGCCGTGGCGAAACACTCTTACACCCCTGAATGCGCAAGAACCCGCTTCAAACGCCGCCAATTAGCAATGCAGGCCAGCTAACTTTGAGGCGGCCTATTATTATTATCATTTCTGGGCGAGACCGCGGAATGCTCAGCAATCCACTTCGCCGCGTCGTGCTCGGTGACAAAGCCCTTAATTACTTCTGTTTCGCCATCAGGCCAGAGAACATCAACACCCCAGCCGCTTCCGGGATTTTTCCGTGCCAGGAACGTTGGTTGCTGTTCGAACATTCGCTGACTATGCGCCTTTGGCCGCTAGTAACAAGCCAGCTACCCTGTCGCATCAGCAGAAAGCACGGCATTCGCAAGCGCATAGGATACCCTCGCCTCATGGGATGGAAGTCAACTCCGCAGACGAGAAGAAGAAGCCGAACGATCACCGAGGGCACAATCCATTCCGAGATGCGAAACGGCGACAGTGCCGCTCCCGCGAGGCTTTCGGCGGGGGCGTACGTGCCCCTCAGTCACCGGTCGGTGCGCGTTGAGAAGGCGGCGATTGAACAACCCTACGCTCTCGCTACGCCATTAGCGAGCAGTAGAACGCCTTGTTGCGAAATCATCGGCTTCTGAAAGTGATCGAAGCAATCGCCCATTGATGAGGGCGCTGCAGGCGCTCTGGCTGATCACGGATCGGCTGATCGCGGATCGGCGCCTTTGTTAGATGATTGTATTCCTAAGGTTCCTCAATATCGCGGCGCGCAGGCCGCAAACGCTTCGATATACCGCGGGACATTGGCCATGACCGCTACGGAAGAACAGTCGCGACCTGCAGTATCGACGGTGTTTGGGAACGCCTGCCTCGCCCCAAACCTGTTAGCCACCGGACCGCTTAAAAAAGGGATCCACGGACGTAGCTAATCGGTCCGCAACTTGCGTGACGGCCGGCGTGGACTGCCTTTCGAGAGGCAGCGAGCCGAGAGAGTTCACGACCAGTCCAGTACAGGCGACAAGAATAGCTATCGCAATTGCAGCGAGCTTTTCGAGACTCATGGCGGTGATCCGTCTCTTCAACGCCCCACGAACCAACTCGGCAATCTCAGAAGTGGTTCCGTGTGCTGTTCGTGTGTCAATTGGGCCGTGGCTAAAGCGTCAATGATCGCACCCCGAGTTCCTCGTCCGAATGGAACATCGCGTCGCGATCGGAGATCAAGGGAACGAAAGCGCCCGCGAGGATTTTAAGCAACATGAGACCGTCGCTCGCCGGTACCAATCCGGCGCATGTCGCGGGATAGCCAAAGGTCGCTGCGAAAGACCCGCTGCTCTCAAGCGCTCGCGCAGATAGCCAAAAGCGGCGGTCTCCGGTTTCATTTAGACTAGCCAGTCGGGGTCGCAAGCGGCAAGAGCTACGAGAGGGGCAGGCGCTAGTCTCCGATGCGCTTTCTCACCCGAACGAGGCTTCGTGATGCCGAACCGCCTGGACATAGATCGCACACACAGCCGAGCAATTGTTCGAGAAATCGGGGAGAGACTGCGCACGTACCTGAAACCAGAGCCGGAACTACCGGGGAGTTTTAGAACACAAATCAACCGGCTCCGGGAATTGGAAGAGCCGTCACCATCAATCATTCCGGCCGCCGAGCGTTGGGACAAGCCTCGCCGGTGAGGCGCCTTGGGACTATGGCTCGGCCGAACATGGACGAGCAATGCCATCGGTGTAACGGCGCGTGTCAAAAATCTTGAGTGAGTATGGTGAGGCGCAATCCCAAATAGCCGGAAAAAACTTCGTCCTTACCGAGGGAGCAGCAAATCCCTTCAGAACATTCCAATAAAGATGAAGAAACCGACCTCGGTCAGGAAGGTAACGCTCATAATCGCAACTATTAGGAAAGTGTCGCCCGCTGACAGTGGGATCATGACATGCCTCGCATCTTGCGAAGCCCCGAAGCCTCCAAACGCTAATTCGCCGAAGGTCAGTATGTTTCGGTTACGCGCGAGATGCGAATGGCGCTGGTAGCCATCGTTCCACTCGGGAGTGCGGTTCAAATGCCGAGACAGCACCTGATCAGGTTCAGCCCGGAACTCCGTTCACGGTCGGAGAATTACGGAAGAAGCCCTTATCCTTCCGGTGCTGGGTGCAACTCGCGCTCTGTGCAGGTGCGCGATCTTTTCGTCAAACTCAGCGCACTTGTCACACATCCCGTCTCCACACACGCTATGTATCTGCCGAAAAAACAAAGAGGCCGCCAAACTGAGGCGGCCTTTACAAGGCAGACACCAAAAGGACGACGGACGCGATCAACGTTGCCGTACTGAGGGTCACTACGACAAGGGCTTGTTCAGTGTGTGCTTGTAGTTCTCTGTCATCCATTGCCGCCAACTCGGGTTCGCGCGGCTTGTTCCTAGATGCCCCTGCTGCCAGAGGCTCAGGAACTCTCGCCTGATCCAGCCGCTCGAGGGCTCGGAACAGACGAGCCGCGATTAGTCCGGCGAACAACGCAACGATTGTCTTTTCATATTATCCCTCGGTCCTTCCGCTTGAAAATAAACCCGCATCTTGTGCGGTATTTCGCACCATGGTTGAACATTGTTTTGCGCTGTGAGGGCCGATCAGCTGAAGGTCGCCTTCGGGTCTTGGCCGTGTAAAAACGGCTTCAAAGGGCGCTGGTCCGGAAGACAGGAACCGCGCCTGTCTCAGGCCGCGATCGCAACGATCAGTGGCTTGGTCCCGACGATGTTCATGACCCGTGTCAGATTATAGGCCAAGACCGAGAGTGCCATCTCAGCCGCTACTTTTGGGACCGTTTTGGTGAGGAAGTGTGTCGCCCCCATGCGGGCCTTCATCGTGCCGAACGGATGCTCAACTGTTTCTCGACGTTGACGCATGGCTTGTGGGTTCGCATCAAGGCGCTGCTGCACAGCTCGATACGGCAGCCGCTCCCCAGCTGGGCAGCGATAGGCGTCCTCCTCTGGCAAATACGCAAAGTCCTGCTTGCCGAAGCGTCCCTCCGACTTGGCGCTCGACGTCAACGGCTTGGGCAGAGTTACCGTGATGCCTGCTTCATGGCACGCAAGGATCTCCGAGCTGTTGAAGTAGCCGCGATCGGCCACAGCCTCGAGCGTCTCGGTCTGGAGAACGGCCTTCGCCTGCTTGGCCATATTGGCCAGTTGCGCCCGATCTGAGCCACTGTTCGTGACCTCGTGCGCCACAATCAGATGGTGCTCGGTATCCACGGCGACCTGCACATTGTAGCCGACAACGCCGGAGCCGCGACCGCTCGTCGCCATCGAGCGGCTGTCGGGATCGGTCAGCGAGATTTGCTGATCTGGCGAAGCAAGCATCTGCTTCTCGTAGGCAGCAAGCTTGCCCATTTCCTCCTTCAGCTTCGTCAGCTTCTCGGTAAGCCTCGTCACCTTGTCCGCCAGCGCCTCGCTCGGCTCCTGTCGGTCGACCGTGTCAAGTTGGCTTAGATAGCGCGCGACGCTCTCCTCCAGCTGCGCACGCCGCCGTTCCACCTTCGCTCGCGTGAAGTTCCTGTCCCGGTTGTTCACGGCCTTGAACTTGCTGCCATCAATGGCGACGCTCGCCGTCGCCAGCAGACCCATCTCTCGGCAGAGTTCGACGAAGCGCGCACATACCTTGCGCAGTGCCAGGCCGTTGTCCTTGCGGAAGTCCGCAATGGTCTTGTGATCGGGAGCGAGTCGGCCCAGCAGCCACATCACCTCGACATTGCGCCCGGCCTCTCGTTCCAGCCGCCGGCTGGATTGCACCCTGTTCAAATAGCCGTAAATGTAAAGCTTGAGGAGCACCGAAGGGTGATACGACGGCCGACCAGTCGCCGCAGGCTCCACCCCCTTAAAGCTCATCCCGGCCAAATCGAGCACCTCGACAAATGCGTCGATCACCCGCACAGGGTTGCTCTCGTCAATGAAATCATCGAGGCATTCGGGCAACAGCGTCCGCTGCCCACGGTCCGCCTCTTCAACGAAGCGCCTCATCGATTCCCCCAAAGAATCAGAGGAGAATCATAGCAGCAGCCCAGCGTTTTCACACAGCCAGGGTCA